>CAISUE010000064.1 GCA_903888615.1 uncultured Gammaproteobacteria bacterium | reverse complement strand
CTAAAATAGCTTTCAACTCGTTGATCTTATCCATATATCTCTTTCTTGGCGGAAAAAATAATGGATTTTATAGGATCAACGAGTTTTTTTGTATTACTTCAAAAAATGTCCAGTACAAAGAAACGTAAGTCACTTTTTTAACGATAATGCAGTGGTAATAGCTTACTGATAGAGAGCGGGATAAGCAATAAACTGGCAATCAATATTACTCCCAGCCATGCTAAAGCACCGTGGTAATTTAAGGCTAAGCTGGCTTGATGAATGGCACTGCAGCTTAAAATCAATACGGGCACCGTTAAAGGTAAAAATAATAATTGCAGTAATAATTGTCGGCCATCGGCACTCAAGGTTAAACTGGCTAATAAAGCGCCAAGCAAACCAATGATGGGTGTGCCTAGCAGCAAACTAAAGAGCAAAGCCCAATACGCTTGATGAGGTAATTGCAATAATAACGCTAATAGCGGTGCGATTAAGCATAAGGGTAGGCTACTAGCCAGCCATTGAGCGAGTAATTTAGCCAGCACGATCGCTAATAATTTGTCAGGCGCACGAACCATGTCACTCAAAGTGCCATCTTGATAATCTTCCATGAATAATTTTGGCAGCAGTAATAAATTAATCAATAGCACACCAATCCATAAAACCCCTGGGGCAATTTTAGCTAAAAATAGCGGCTCAGGATCAATGGCTAAAGGATAAAGCGCTGTCATGATTAACCAAAATAACCAGGCTAATTGGTAAGCATTGCGATCGCGATACGCTAAACGTAAATCACGCTGCAAAAATAAGTAAAAACAGTTCATTGTCGTTCTTCTAAGTAATAATATTGGCACTGCAATTGCTGAAAAGTAAGGGTTTGGTGGCTGGTGAATAACACCAGTCCTTGTTGCAAAACAAACTGTTCAATTCTTGTCAAGAATTTCGCGCATTGGTCTTGATCCAGTGCGGTAAAGGGTTCGTCTAATAGCCATAGTGGTGCTGTGGATAACGCTAGTTTAGCTAAATTGACGCGACGTTGTTGACCTGCGGATAAGGTATGAATGAAACGATTTTGAAGTGATTCGAGATCAAATTCTATCAACGCCTTTGTTAAGGTTGTCGCTAGACGGGGTGGTTGTAAACTTAAAAAAAGTTGTAAATTTTCACGCACCGTTAATGACGCTTTTAAATTTAAGGTATGGCTTAGATAGAGGCTGTGCTGACTTAATAAGGGTTGATTTTGCCACTGCATACGGCCGCGACGCGCAGCGCTTAAGCCTGCTAAGACATGGAGTAATGACGATTTACCGCTACCATTGGGGCCGATGATTTGCCACACTTGGCCTAAGTGGCAATGAAGTGTTAAATGGTGCAGTATTTGTTGTTCATTGCGATCGATACATAAATTTTTTAGGCTTAAATCCGCTGTCTGGTGTATCATCGCTTTTTTGCCAAATGCCCATTATAACAGCACCTTTATGACAGATTCTTATTTTTTACCCAAATCTTTACCAGCGACTATTTTTCGTGCTTACGATATTCGTGGCATCGCCGATGAACAATTAAGTACCGATGTCGTTTATGGCATCGGTCAAGCTTTTGCGACGGAAGCGTTGCGCGTCAATCAGTCAGTTATTGCGGTGGCTCGTGATGGCCGGCTTTCAGGCCCGCAGTTAGTCGCGGCTTTGATTGCTGGCATTCGCGCGGCGGGTGCCGATGTGATAGATTTAGGCGCGGTCCCGACCCCGCTGTTGTATTTTGCGACAGCCACCCTTGAGACCCAAACAGGTATTATGTTGACAGGCAGTCATAATCCAAGCCATTACAATGGCTTAAAAATGGTGTTAGCGGGTAATCCAGTTGCCGGCGATGCGATCTTTGCGTTAAAAGATCGATTAGAGCGTGGTGATTTAGCTTATGGTCAGGGGGGGGTAGAAAAATGCGATATCTTGCCGGCGTATCTTAAGGCCATCAGTCAAGATATTAAACTCAAGCGGCCCTTGAAAGTGGTTTTGGATGCTGGGAGCGGTATTGCTGGTGCTGTAGCGCCGGCGTTGTTTCGCGCCTTGGGTTGTGAAGTGATTGAATTATTTTGTGACGTAGATGGCCATTTCCCGCATCACCATCCCGATCCCAGTCAATTAAAGAATTTGGCCGCCTTGATTGCATGCGTGAAAAGTGAAGGTGCGGATGTGGGTTTAGCTTTCGATGGGGATGGAGATCGTTTGGGTTTAGTGACAAATACCGGTGACGTTATTTGGCCTGATCGCCAATTGATGCTTTATGCCGCGGATGTGTTGAGTCGTCACCCAGGCGGGGAAATTATTTATGATGTGAAATGTACCCGTTTATTGGCACCGTGGATTATTGCTCATGGTGGTAAACCCTTGATGTGGAAAACCGGCCATTCTTTTATCAAAGCCAAGTTGAAACAAACGGGGGCATTATTGGCAGGTGAAATGAGTGGGCATACTTTTTTTAAAGAACGTTGGTATGGCTTCGACGATGGACTTTACACAGGGGCACGCTTAGTGGAAATTTTGGCAGCGCAAGCGCATAGTTTAACGACATTGTGCGCTACCTTACCAGAAGCTGTGAATACTCCTGAATTGAATATCGTATTAGTCGATGAGCGAAAATTTGCTTTTATGGCAGAATTTATCGAAAAGTGTCAATTTAAGGGTGCTACCAAAATCACCCTGGATGGTTTACGGGTAGAGTATCCTGATGCGTGGGGTTTGGTGCGACCATCGAATACCAGTCCGTGTTTAGTGTTGCGCTTTGAAGCAGATAATTCAGCCCGCTTAGCGTTGATTATGGCAGAATTCAAAACAGAATTGTTGGCAATAGCAGCCGATTTGCCATTGCCTTATTAATTGGAAATAGACGCTATGTTGCATTTTTTGAAACGTTGGAAATTGAATCGCTTATTAAAAACTGTCAAACGTTATCAAGTGATACGAGAAAATGGCGATAAAAAATGCGTTCATCTTGAAATTAAAGCTCTGTGGGCTTTAGCCAATTATTATAAAAATACCTTGCTGACCAATTCTAAATTTCCTTTGGCTAGGCTGTATTTATTTGAATATTTACGGGCGGCAGCGGCATTAAATGATAAACAGGCACAATACCATTGCGCCTTAATGCGTTTTGAAGAAGGTAAATTTTATGCAGCTTGGAATGCTTCAAATTATCGACGGGCTGTGCATGAAAAATTACGGCAGGAAGCTTTTGATGATGCCTTTGCCTTTTTAGAAGTGGCTATTAAAAATAACAGTTTTGAAGCCAAACGTTGCCAAGGTTTGGCGTATATCCATGGTTGGGGTGTCGAAAAAGATGCCGCTAAAGGTTTTGAATGTATTTTAGATTCCATTAATATGGAAAATGCGTGGGCACGGGCAACGAAAATCATTGAAAAATTACATTTAAACTCGCCAGAATTTTTTAAAGCATTGACGCAATATAAAGCTAAAACGTAAATGCATTTTCAGAAAACCTTAAGGTGGATACCCTATTATTGATCCCAGCGGTTTGATTATTGCATAAGGTTAATGTCCATTCCATCTATTCTAAGTTTAGGATGGATAGAATGTTCTTTAAGATATGGTATTGTCCACTTTATTCCTCATTAACTCGGTTATTATTTAGCAAAGCTTGGGCAGCAACACGAGTCGATTGGTTATTTACGTTCATCGATTGGTTAATTTCGTTACCCTCAAAGCTTATGATAGAATACGACACGTAGCGATTCAGCACATTTAGCCCATTTTTGGTAGAAGTTTGCTAGTGGCTCCTGTCGCGATGGTGCTGAATAGATAATACGACACAATACGACATGATTTCAATGAGGGACACGACAGACGTTATTCCTTATCAACGATTTTTAATTAACGGTGGTAAAGGCTAATTGTTGGAAGAAATGAAGCTGGAAGAAAAGCTGACCAGTGTGCCAGCGATGTTAGTTAAGGGTTTAAATGCAACGATGATTGCTGAAATAACGCAATTGAGTTTAGCTGACATTCATCGTGAAGCAAAAAAATTAATGCCTCATTCTGATATTAAGCATTGACTTTAGCATTTGTTGGTGTCCCACGCTATTTTTTTTGAGTTTAATGAATGCGCTGTTTGCTAGTATTATTAAAAATTTTCTATTCTCTGCTTGCCATTATTTTAATTCCTTGTGCATTGATAAAACTGTGGTGGCGTGGCCGTAACGATATCGGTTATCGGCAACGTTGGGCTGAGCGCTTAGCCATTCAATTCCCTTCTTTTAGTAAACCCGTCATATGGTTTCATGCTGTATCAGTGGGTGAAACCATTGCGGCTAAGCCATTGCTTGAAGCCTTGTTGGATCGTTATGGTGCTAATTACGAATTACTGATCACGAATGGGACCTTGACCGGTTCGCGCTGCAGCCAAGCACTGTTTGCTCATCGTGTGAAGCATTGTTATTTACCTTACGATGGTGGTTTATTATCACGGCGCTTTATTAAAAATGTTAAGCCCATTTTAGCGATGATGATGGAGACAGAAGTGTGGCCGAGTATTTTGGATGCGCTCTACCAAGCGAATATTCCCACATTGTTAATCAATGCTCGCTTGTCGGCTAAATCGGCACGTGCTTATCAACGTTTTGGGGTATTTTTCAAACCATTATTTGCCGGTTTTTCGTGTATTGCCGCTCAAGCTTCTGCCGATGCCGCGCGGTTTATTGCCGTGGGTGCTGACGCTAAATGCGTAAAAATAGCCGGTAATATTAAGTTTAATGTTGACGTTCCCGCAGAATTGCGTGCTAAAGCGCAACAATGGCGTCAAGCATTAGCGCCCCAAATGATTTGGTTGGCAGCAAGCACCCATGAGGGTGAAGAAGCAGTGATTTTAAAAGTTTACCAACAATTGCGTGGTGAGTTTCCCAATTTACGGTTATGGTTGGCACCACGCCATCCCGCTCGGTGTGAGCAAATAGCGCAATTAGCCTTAGGAGTGACAAATACGGTAGTATTGCGCAGTGCTCTTGACGATATCACCGCATTGTCAAACGACGCTATTTTGATTATTGATACCCTAGGAGAATTATTATTTTTCTATGCGGTAGCAGATATCGCTTTGGTGGGAGGGTCTTTAGGTACACGTGGGGGTCATAATATCTTAGAGCCAGCGGCTGTTGGAACATTGATCATGACGGGGCCTAATATGCACAATTTTGCAACGATTTTTGAGCAATTCAAAGTAGCTGATGCCTTAGTGGTGGTGCATGATGAAGCTACCATGGTGGCTGAATTAACACGGTTATTAAAACAGCCTGAATTGTGTCAAGCGATGCGTGAGCGAGCGACTAGGTGTTTTTTAAGTGAGCAACAAGCATTAGCGACGCACTTAGCGATTATTGATAATTATTTATAAGGAATGATGATGTCATTACGTTTGATGGGTTTAGGATTAGTTGTGGCTATCGTGATTATTCTATCAGTAGCATTGCGTTTGGAATATGTCGAGCATTTAATACCTTGTTATTTGTGTATTTTGCAACGGATCGCTTTTTTCGGTTGTGGATTAGCCGGCTTGTTATTATTGCTGTTGCCAGGTTTAAGCTGGCGATGTTGGGTGGGCGGGACAGTGTTAGCATTATCGAGCTTAGTGGGTTTAAGCTTAGCTTCGCGGCAAATTTGGTTGCAACACTTGCCTGCTGGACAAGCACCTGCTTGTGGCCCAGGTTTTCAGTATGTGTTACAAAATTTCCCACTGAATGATGCGTTACTCATGCTGTTAAGCGGTGATGGTAATTGCGCTACCGTAACGTGGCGGTTTTTAACGTTTTCGATGGCCGATTATGCAGCGCTGTGTTTTTTCGTGTTATGGATTGTGAGTGTCATCGTCTTTTTTCAAATCCGTGTTAAAGGCAAGAAATCTTAATTTATGTCTATTATCATCCCTGATTTTTCCAAAGCGCACGTGTTAGTCGTCGGCGATATTATGCTGGATCGTTATTGGCATGGTCCGATCAAGCGGATTTCGCCGGAAGCACCGGTGCCGATTTTAAATGTTAGCCACCAAGAAGAATGCCCCGGTGGAGCTGCTAATGTCGCTTTAAATATCGCTACTTTAGGTGCCAAAGTGGCATTATTGGGTATCGTAGGTCAAGATGCAGCAGCAGCTAGCTTGACAGCGACTTTGCAAGCGCATCACGTGGAGACTTTTTTAATCCAGCAAGCGAATTTTAATACTATCGTTAAATTACGGGTTTTGGGTCAACATCAACAAATTATTCGTCTCGATTTTGAAGATGCGCGTCAGCCCGATGATTTTAGTGACTTGTTACGCGTGTTTGAGCAGCAAGTGCGCTTAGCCGATATCGTGATCTTGTCAGACTATGCCAAAGGGGTGTTAAATATTGCCCCAGAATTGATTCGAATTGCTCGTGCCATCGGTAAAATTGTCTTGGTTGATCCGAAACGGCAAGATTTTCGTCATTATTTGGGTGCGCAAGTAATCACGCCCAATTACAAAGAATTTGAAGCGGTGGTGGGGGCTTGTCACTCTGAAAAAGATATTGTTGACAAAGGCTTGGCCGTGATTGCAGATTTGCAGTTAGATGCTTTATTGATCACCCGCAGTGAGCACGGCATGACATTATTGCAAGCGAACACTCCCCCGTTTTATTTGAAAGCCTTTGAACAAGAAGTGTTTGATGTAACAGGAGCTGGGGACACGGTGATTGCGACTTTAGCCAGTGCCTTAGCCGCTGGTTTGACTTACGCTAAAGCGACTGAATTAGCGAATTTGGCTGCAGCCATTTCAGTGAAAAAACACAATGCTGCCACCGTTAGCGTTCCTGAATTACGCCGTGCCCTTTGGACGATGAAATCACATTTAGAAAAACATATTCTCAGTCAAGCTGAATTATTAATCGCGGTGATGGATGCCAAAATTCACGGTGAAACACTGGTGGTGACCAATGGGTGTTTTGATTTATTGCATCCCGGTCATGTGCATTATTTAGAAGAAGCCTCAGCGCTGGGTGATCGTTTAATCGTTTTAGTCAATAGTGATGCATCGGTCCAAGCCTTGAAAGGCATGAGTCGACCGATCAATCCTGTTGCTGCTCGAATGGCTGTTCTCGCTGGGTTGCGATCGGTGGATTGGGTGGTGGCTTTTTCTGAACAAACGCCCGAACGGTTAATTAGCGAAATTTTACCCCATGTGTTAGTCAAAGGGGGGGATTATCAAATCACCGAAGTAGCAGGGCACCAAGCAGTGCTTGCCAATGGTGGCTTAGTGAAAATTTTAACGTTTGTACCAGGCTTTTCTACCACGCAAACGATTGAAGCATTGCGTCAATGACACTGGCCCAGCGCTAAGTTTCTCGCGCGGCGTGTGCTGAATAGACAATGGGCTATTGAAACAGGCTAGGCAAACGGGGTAATACCGTGTAAAATGCTTCAAATCTTAAGCTGCGTTTCGCTGTAAGGCAAAGGCATTAACTTAAGCGAGAGTGGCGGAATTGGTAGACGCACTGGATTTAGGTTCCAGCGGGGTAACCTGTGAGAGTTCGAGTCTCTCCTTTCGCACCAAATACTAAACCCGGGGCGCACATAAATGCATGCATATGTTTATGTGTGTCTCGGGTTTTTTTAAAGTCCCCCCTATTCATTACATTCTATTTATTATTAGCCTTGAGGTTTTAGTATGACTGCCCAATTAGACATTAAAGAAGGTTTACAACGCGCATTGCATGTGACAATTCCTGTCATAGAATGGCATACAAAAACGGCAGAATTATTAACGAAACGCGCTAAAAGCGCTAAAATCCAAGGTTTTCGGCCTGGTAAGGCACCGCTGGATGTTGTTAAAAAACATTATGGTGCAAGTGTTGCTGAAGAAGCCCTTGATGCTATTGTTTCTAAGCATTTATTTGCCGGTTGTCAAGAAAATAATGTCACACCCATTACGCGTCCAAGCATTGAAACTTTGAAAGCTGAAGCTGATCAAGATATTGAGTTTACTGCAACGTTTGAAGTTGAACCAACCATCGAAGCCATTGAATTTGCTGGTGTGCCGCTTGAAAAAATCGTTAGTGAAGTGACGACAGCAGATATTGAAAATGTGTTGACGAATTTGCAAGCGCGTTTTGCAACGTTTACTGAATCGGATCAAGCTGCTGCTTTAAAGCATCGCTTGACTTTTGATTTTGAAGGTTTTGTTGACGGCGTTGCGTTTGAAGGTGGTAAAGCGGAAAAATTTCAATTAGTGTTGGGTGAAGGTCGTATGATCCCTGGCTTTGAAGAAGGTTTGTTGGGTTTAACAGCCGGCGCTGAAAAACGGATTCATGTTACCTTTCCAGCCGAGTACCAAGCTGATTTAGCCGGTAAAGCGGCTGAATTTGCTATTAACGTTCATCATGTTGAAGTGCCAGTCTTGGCAGAATTAACCGAAGATTTTTGTCGTAGCTTAGGTGTTGTTGATGGTCAAATTGATACTTTAAAAAAAGAAATTCGTTTGACTTTAGAGCGTGAATTAACCAAAACCTTACGTAATAAACAACGTGAACAAGCTTTTGATAAATTGTTGGAAATCAATGCCTTAGAAGTGCCGGCCGCTGAAGTGCATGATGAAGTGCATCATTTGATGGAAAAAGCCCAAGAACGTTTTAAAGAAATGGCCAAACAACAAACGGGATCCGTGCCTAAAGAATTGCCAAAATTTCCACATGGGATGTTTGAAGCAGAAGCGCTGAAGCGTGTTAAAACGGGTTATTTAGTGCGGGCATTGATTCGTTTAGCGAATCTTGACATTACCGATGCTGATGTCCGGACGTTGGCTGAAGAATTAGCTGGCCCCTATGAAACGCCAGCGGAAGTGGTGCGTTATCACTTGGACAACGTTGATCGTCACAATCAATTAAAAGCTTTAGCGTTAGAATACAAAGTGGTGCAACACTTGTTTGATTTGGCAACGGTGACTGAAAAACCGATTCTCTACGCTGAATTAATGCAAGCGAATGCTTAAACACGCCCCTTAAATTAAAGAGAACTGCAGGCATGACGATGACAATGAATACCTTGATCCCGATGGTGGTGGAACAATCCGGTCGTGGCGAACGCTCTTATGATATTTATTCGCGCTTATTAAAAGAGCGGATTATTTTTTTAACAGGTCCGATTGAAGACCATATGGCCAATGTAATTGTGGCGCAATTGTTGTTTTTAGAAGCGGAAAACCCTGAAAAAGAAATCTGTATTTATATTAATTCACCGGGTGGGGTGGTGACATCCGCATTGGCGATCTTTGACACGATGCAATTTATCAAGCCCGATGTTCGGACTATTTGTTTGGGTCAAGCAGCCAGTGCGGGTTCATTGTTATTATGTTCCGGTACGCCAGGTAAACGTTATTGTTTGCCAAATTCGCGGGTGATGATTCATCAACCTTTAGGGGGGATGCAAGGTCAAGCGACCGATATCGCCATTCATGCCAAAGAAATTTTATTGATTCGTGATCGGCTGAATGCCATCATGGCGAAAAATTGTGGTAAATCAATTGAGCAAGTAGCGCTTGATACCGAACGTGATAATTTCATGAGTGCCCAAGAAGCGGTAGCTTATGGTTTGGTGGATGGTATCTACGAAGCTCGACATATGATTAAAACGGAAAAATAGCAACATGACTGATAAAAAAAAACCGACCAGTGGTGAAACACCGCCACCTATCATGCACTGCTCGTTTTGTGGTAAAAGCCAACATGAAGTGGTTAAACTCATTGCCGGTCCTAGTGTTTATATTTGTAATGAATGCATTGGCTTATGCAGTGACATTGTCAAAAGTGAATTAATCGATGGCGAAACGGCAGAGTTAGATCCTTTATTTGCCCATTTACCCGTTCCTAAAGAGATTCGTACGACATTAGATGATTATGTCATTGGTCAAGATACGGCTAAAAAGTCTTTGGCGGTTGCTGTTTATAATCATTTTAAACGTCTTAAGCATGGCGCTATGCAAGAGCCTGATCAAGCGGCCAGTGAATTGCGCAAGAGCAATATCTTATTGATTGGACCTACCGGTAGCGGCAAGACGTTATTAGCTGAAACGTTAGCGAAATTATTAGATGTACCTTTTGCGATTGCTGATGCGACAACCTTGACTGAAGCGGGTTATGTGGGTGAAGACGTTGAAAATATCATTCAAAAATTATTGCAAAAGTGCAATTACGATGTTGAGCGAGCACAGCATGGTATTGTTTATATCGATGAAATCGATAAAATTTCACGCCGTTCTGATAGCCCTTCTTTGACGCGTGATGTGTCCGGTGAAGGGGTTCAGCAAGCGTTATTGAAATTGATTGAAGGAACTGTGTCATCGGTACCACCTCAAGGGGGGCGCAAGCATCCTCAGCAGGATTATATTCAAGTTGATACCACGAATATTCTCTTTATCTGTGGTGGCGCCTTTGATGGCTTGGAAAAAATTATTTTAGAACGTTCTGAAAAAGCCGGCATTGGTTTTTCGGCTGAAGTACGCAGTAAAGACGTTAAAAAAGACATCGGCAGTATTTTCAGGGAAGTGCGTCCAGAAGATTTGATCAAATTTGGTTTGATTCCTGAATTTGTCGGGCGTCTGCCAGTAACGGCGACTTTGGACCAATTGGATGAAAGTGCGTTGATTCAAATTTTAACCGAACCTAAAAATGCCTTGGTGAAACAATACACCCAATTATTTGCTATGGATAATGTGGGTTTTGAAATTACCCCCGAAGCATTGAATGCGGTGGCTAAAAAAGCCCTTGAACGTCGCACCGGTGCGCGTGGTTTACGGTCAATTTTAGAAGCGGCATTATTAGATGTGATGTATGAAATCCCCTCGATTCCAGATATCGCTCGGGTGGTTGTTGATGCCGATACGATTTTGGATCATGCGGCACCAAAACTGTATTTAAAAGATGAATCGATACATTTACAAGAAGCTGCTTAACATCAACCCCTCCATCATTAATCAATGTTGGGGGGGTGTTACTACCTTGATTTCTGCATTTAAGCTCCCCACTTGCTTACCTATATGGTTAGAATTCCCTTTTATGGCTCAATTTAGGAGATCCCATGAGCGATCCTAGTAAAAATACCGATAAAAAAGTGTTATCGGCAGAATTTATGCCTATTTTACCCTTGCGTGATGTGGTGGTATTTCCACAGACGGTGATCCCTTTATTTGTCGGTCGTAAAGCTTCTGTTGCCGCGCTTGATGCTGCCATGAGTAAAGATAAGCAAATTTTGCTGGTCGCTCAAAAAAATGCAACTGATAATGAACCTGTGGCTAGCGATTTATATCAAATCGGCACGCTCGCCACGGTGTTGCAATTATTGAAATTACCGGATGGAACGGTAAAAGTATTGGTAGAAGGTTTACGGCGTGCCAGAATTGTCAATTTTGCAGCGGTTGATCACGATGAGCATGGATTTTTAGCCGCGAAAACCGTGTCTTTTCATGTTTTGAGTGTTGCTGATGAGCAGGAGGCAACGATTTTAGCGCGTTCATTAATGAGTCATTTTGAACAATATGTCGCTGCCAATAAAAAAATACCCCCAGAAATTTTAGCAGCGCTAGCGGCGATTGAAGATCCTTTACGCTTAGCAGATACGATTGCCGCGCATTTGTCATTGAAATTGAGTGATCGGCAGACATTATTAGAAATCACTGAATTAGAAGTGCTGATCGAACACTTATTAGCTTTTATCGAAGCAGAGTTAGATGTCATTCAAATCGATAAGCGGGTTCATGGCCGCGTTAAGCAGCAAATGGCCCACAATCAACGTGAATATTATTTAAACGAACAAGCGAAGGCAATTCAAAAAGAATTGGGTGAAATTGACGATAACGGGGAATCAGAGCCGGATCGTTATTTATCGCGCATTAAAAAAGCGGGTATGCCAGCAGAAGCAAAAACCAAAGCTGAAGCTGAATTAAAAAAAATGCGTACGATGTCGCCGATGGCGGCTGAAGCCACGGTGATTCGTAATTATTTGGATTGGTTGCTCGATATTCCATGGAAAAAAGCCAGTAAAATTCGCGGCGATTTGAAGGTGGCTGAAGAAATTTTAGAAGAAGATCATTATGGTTTAGAAAAAGTCAAAGAACGCATTTTAGAATTTTTAGCGGTGCAAAATCGCGTCAAGCAATTAAAAGGGCCGGTATTGTGTTTGGTCGGTCCGCCTGGGGTAGGGAAGACATCGTTAGGTTTATCGATTGCGCGAGCCACTGGGCGCGAATTTGTCCGTATGAGTTTGGGTGGGGTGCGCGATGAAGCAGAAATTCGCGGTCACAGGCGTACTTATATCGGTTCGATGCCAGGGCGCATCATGCAAAAAATGGCTAAAGTGAAAGTCAGAAATCCCCTCTTTTTATTGGATGAAATCGATAAAATGGCCGCCGATTTTCGCGGTGATCCTTCAGCTGCTTTGTTAGAAGTTTTGGATCCAGAACAAAACAATACTTTTAATGACCATTATTTAGAAGTTGATTACGATTTATCCCACGTGATGTTTGTGGCGACGGCTAATTCAATGAATATTCCCTTGCCATTATTGGATCGGATGGAAGTGATTCGTATTCCTGGTTATACCGAAGATGAAAAAACCGCTATTGCGATTCGTTATTTATTAGCAAAACAACTTAAAGCCAATGGTTTGCAAGAAAGTGAATTGACGATCAATAAAGCGGCGGTGCTCGATATTATTCGTTATTACACGCGGGAAGCGGGTGTGCGTAATTTAGAGCGGGAAATCGCTAAAATCTGCCGAAAAGTGGTGCGTGAATTAGCGATGAAAAGTCGCACTAAAGTGATCGAAGTGATTCCATCACGTTTAGAGCATTATTTAGGTGTGCAGCGTTTTCATTATGGCCATGCGGAAGATCATGATCAAGTTGGGCAAGTGACCGGTTTAGCGTGGACAGAAGTGGGTGGAGAATTATTGACGCTAGAAACAGCGGTGGTGCCCGGTAAGGGTAAGGTAACATCGACAGGTCAATTGGGTAGTGTGATGCAAGAATCGATTCAAGCCGCATTAACCGTGGTCAGAAGCCGTTCTAACGCACTGGGAATAGCGGAAGACTTTTATGAAAAATGTGATATTCATATTCACGTGCCTGAAGGGGCAACGCCCAAAGACGGTCCGAGCGCCGGGATTGGTATGTGCACGGCGTTAGTGTCGGCATTAACGAAAATTCCTGTGCGCGCTGATGTGGCGATGACCGGTGAAATTACGTTACGCGGTGAAGTATTGCCAATCGGTGGTCTTAAAGAAAAACTGTTAGCAGCTCAACGCGGTGGTATCAAATTGGTGATTATTCCTGAAGAAAATCGCCGTGATTTGAAAGAAATCCCTAAAAATATCATGGCGGGTTTAGATATTCGGCCGATGCGCTGGATTGATGAAGTCTTAGCGTTGGCATTGGTGGCTAAACCACTGCCTTTATCGATGAAGGTAGGCGATGGCTTGGCGCTTGATAAAGAGGCGCTGAATGAAGGTCGGGTGAGTCATTAATGCGCCGTATTGCGTTTAAGTGGGTTGGTAAAGGGCATTTTGGGATGAAATAGTGCGTAAATGTGACATTCGCGTACGAAAGGCGCAGACAAGTCGCAATTTGCGTGTTAGACTTTTAGCAGTTAGTTGTGAAAGGAATTTACTTTTTTTAAATGAGAACTCGTTATGAATAAATCTGAATTGATTGATTATGTTGCTAAAGTTGCTGATCTTTCCAAAGCTTCAGCAGGACGTGCCTTAGATGCAGTGATTGCCGGTGTTTCACATTCATTGTCTAAAGATGAGCAAGTCACTTTAGTTGGTTTTGGCACATTTAAAGTCAATCGTCGTGCTGCACGTAATGGCCGTAATCCGCAAACGGGGGCTGTTATTAAGATTAAAGCTTCAAAAGTACCTGCTTTTAAAGCAGGTAAAGCGTTGAAAGATGCTGTGCAAAAAATAAAAGATGATAAGAAGAAATAATTCTTGACTTTGAAGGCGTTAATTATTATAATTTTCGCCTTCGATTTGAAGACGGGTGCTTAGCTCAGCTGGTAGAGCATCGCCCTTACAAGGCGAGGGTCGGGGGTTCGAACCCCTCAGCACCCACCAATCTAAAGAGTTGTTATTTGTACCGAGTTTCAGGAGTGGTAGTTCAGTTGGTTAGAATACCTGCCTGTCACGCAGGTGGTCACGGGTTCGAGCCCCGTTCACTCCGCCATATTTTAAAAGCCTTTTCGGTCAGGGCAAACGCATCTTAAACCTTTGCCAGTATTAGGTTGAGGTAATTCTTGTCCATCAAGGCTTTACGTTGTTTTCGTCGCAAGCCACCTTTGAACGTGGTTTCATTTTTCAAAAGGGATAAAACAAAGCGGCGT
>CAISUE010000063.1 GCA_903888615.1 uncultured Gammaproteobacteria bacterium | reverse complement strand
TCCCTTTTGAAAAATGAAACCACGTTCAAAGGTGGCTTGCGACGAAAACAACGTAAAGCCTTGATGGACAAGAATTACCTCAACCTAATACTGGCAAAGGTTTAAGATGCGTTTGCCCTGTTACGGCCCCCTAGTCTTTCTCAAACTGTTTTTTTAAGTCTCCTAACGTTTGCTTACACCTTTTTTCATGCCATTATTTAACACACGTAGCGCTTTATTATCCACAGAGCTAAAAAAGCCCCTGGTCACTTACCAAAACGATACTGACCCCAAGCAGCCATCCACTCGGGATCAAGATTATTATTCCGCAGTATCTTCACTCGGCAATTCGGCTTTTTCGGCAAAATCACAATTTTTTTGCGGACAAACTTTTTCAGTACCACGGCGTTTAGTGGTTTTGAGAATCAACATCGGCCAGCGGCATTGTGGGCAAATTTCATTGATTGGATCACTATTGACCGCTTGCTTACAATCCGGATAACGGCTACAAGCAAAGAAAAATGTCCCAAAGCGCGATTTACGTTTAATCATAGTCCCTTCATGGCATTCAGGACAACGCACCCCAGTATCAGCAGGTTTTTCAAGCGATTCAATGTGTTTGCAAGCCGGATAATTAGTGCAACCAATAAAGCGGCCATAGCGCCCCCGCTTATATTGCAAAGGATGCGTACAATCCGGGCAATTTCTGGCTTCTGGCAATTCTGTGGGTTCTGGAATTGCATCTTTATCATCATTAGCATTGCGCGTATAGTTACACTCAGGAAATGCTGAACAACCGATAAACCGACCACTTTTGCCCAAACGCAAGGTGAGTGGTGCATTACACGTAGGACACAATTCATCCAGCGGTTCTTGGGTGACATCTTTACGCTGCACTGTTTCACCGACCACTTCAACCCGCTCTTTAAAGGGTAACCAAAAATCACGCATCACTGGCAACCATTTCTTAGTCCCCGCCGCTACTTGATCTAACGTATCTTCTAATTTTGCGGTAAAGTCATAATCGACATATTGAGTGAAATGCTGGGTTAAAAATTTATTTACCACCCGGCCGACATCGGTCGGATAAAAGCGTTTTAAAGCCAGTGACACGTATTCACGTTGCTGCAGCGTCGAAATAATCGCTGAATAGGTCGAGGGGCGGCCGATACCGTGTTCTTCTAACGATTTTACTAAACTGGCTTCACTGTAACGGGGTGGCGCTTCAGTAAAATGTTGATTGGGTTTAATCGCCGTCAATTGCACCGTGTCACCCACTTTTAACGCTGGCAATTTAGCCTCAATTTCATCGTCTTCTTCACGCTTATCATCGACACTTTCTTGATAAACACTCATAAAACCAGGTTTAATCAAAGTAGAGCCAGTGGCTCTAAAGGTATTATTCGTACCACAATTTAAATCAATCGAGAGGACATCCGACAGTGCATGGGTCATTTGACTCGCGACGGTCCGTTGCCAAATCAATTGATATAACCGAAATTGGTCATTCGTTAAATGGGCTTTAATCGCTTCTGGTTCAAAACTCACTGACGTGGGACGAATCGCTTCATGGGCTTCTTGGGCGTTTTTCGTTTTGGTTTTATAAACGCGTGGCGTTTCAGGCACATTTTCAGCACCAAAGCGAGCGCGAATGTATTCACGAATTTCGAGTTCCGCATCGAGACTCATATTGACCGAATCGGTTCGCATATACGTAATTAAACCCATGGGACCTGAACCAACATCGATCCCTTCATACAATTGTTGGGCAATTTGCATGGTTTTTTTAGTGGTAAAGCCCAATTTACGCGCTGCTTCTTGCTGCATGGTCGAGGTGGTAAAAGGTGCTGTTGGATTACGCTTACGTTGTTTCTTATCGACTTTAGTGACACTTAATTGCCCATGAGCGCTTTTGACTAACCTAGCTTGCACCGCTGTCGCTTGAGCTTCATTAACAATAGAAAATTTTTCTTGTTTGTCACCCAAATATTCGATCAAACGCGCATTGAACGGTTGTTTTTTTGCCACACATTCAGCCACCACGGACCAATATTCTTCACTGATAAAACGGTCAATTTCTTCTTCTCGCTCAACAATCATTCTTAGAGCTGGGCTTTGGACGCGACCTGCCGATAAACCGCGGCGAATCTTTTTCCACAATAAGGGTGATAAATTAAAGCCCACTAAATAATCCAGCGCACGTCTCGCTTGTTGCGCATAAACCAAATCCATTGAAATCTCGCGCGGATGCTGCATTGCTTCTAATACTGCAGTTTTAGTGATTTCATTAAACACGACCCGATGCACGACGAGTTTTTTCAATACTTTACGCGCTTTTAACACTTCTAAAATATGCCACGAAATCGCTTCGCCTTCGCGATCCGGATCGGTTGCCAGATAAAGGCTATCCGCTTTTTTAGCCGCTTGAACGATTGCTTCAAGGTGTTTTTTATTGCGCTCGATGAGTTCATAAGTCATTGCAAATTTATTATCCGGGTCAACGGCACCGGTTTTAGGCAACAAATCCCTAACATGGCCATAAGATGCCAGAATAGTATAATCAGCGCCTAAATATTTTTTAATGGTTTTGGTTTTGGTAACAGATTCGACAATAACTAAATTAACAGCCATAAGGTTTCATTCTTCTTTTAATGAATGGTTTGGGCACTCGCGTCAGCGCGATCGCAATAATAATCTAATACAGTTTCAACGCCACTTTGATTAAACAAGACCAAAGTCACCAATAATTGTAACCGCTCTACACATAAGTCAATATCGTCCAAACGCATAACTTGTTCGATGACCACTTCTCGCAAGGGCGGTGGTAAAATCGAATCTTGCTCGAGTTGTAACAGATAACTACGGCAATCTGTATCCATAACTTGGATTTCTGGTGGCGCATAAATACGTACCGGAAAACCACCCTCCGGCCTCAATCGCTGCACGATGGCTTGTAATTCACTGATTCTCTGCATCGACTCGAGAAATTTAGCAATTTCATCATCGGAAATTTTTGCTTCAAGCAATTGCCCAACGATATCATCACACAATTCGCCAAGATCATCGCCTTTTTGCAAGCCATCTAAAACACCCATTAAAATCGTAAACATAACCAACCGATCCTGTGCAAACAATTTCATAATCTACTAAGCGTTAAACTGCGGTTCAAGACAATATTTTACGTAGAATCCAAGTAAAAACCGAGCCCATCTTGCTTAAGATAGCCTTTTAATACTAGGGTCGTCAACAAGCCACTGACAATTTCTATCGGCAGTGCTAACCGACCATGGATTTCATTCAAAGCCAGTGGCGTGTCTTCAAGCACCGCTAAGACCGAGCATTCCATGTTCGTTAAACCTTGCCGATCCACACTAGGAGCTACTGATGGATGAAGTTTTGCCAAATCAACTAACCCTGGTAATACACTGTGAATATCCGCCAGGCTTTCTAATAAATATGCCCCTTCTTTAATGAGCGCATGACAACCTTGAAAATTACCATGACGAATCGAACCTGGCACCGCAAACACTTCCCGACCTTGTTCAACAGCACAATGCGCTGTAATCAACGAACCACTTTTTAAGGCTGCTTCTACCACAATCACAGCGACGCTTAAACCACTGATCAAGCGATTGCGCCTCGGAAAATGCGGTGGCAAAGGCTTTGTTCCAAGCGGAAACTCAGATACCAACGCGCCACCTGTCGCTATAATTTGTTTTGCCAATGCCTGATGACATTGGGGATACACCTTATCTAAACCCACAGCTAAAACACCGATGCTTTTACCACCCACCGCCAAAGCAGCACGCTGGCAATGACTATCAATCCCCAGTGCTAAGCCTGAAGTAATCACGAGATTCAATGCTGCCAATTGACTGGCAAATTCGTAACCGATAGCTAAACCGTACGCGGTTGGCTTACGGCTACCAACCATCGCAAGTTGCTGGCAGTTTAAACAAGTGGGATCGCCAAGCACAAATAACAAGGGTGGCGCTACCGGGATCATTGACAATGCTTCAGGAAGACACCATGCTTCTGGGGGTGTAATAGTTTTATCCCATAACACATAATGGCTTGTTTCCGCTAACCAAGCCATATCACCCTTCGCACCTTCCCAATCAGGATCGCTCAACGCTGCTCTTAGCGCTGGCGACAAGTGTGTTAATGAAGCAGGTTGAGTGGTCAATAACCGCTGCGCTTGACCGTAGTGCCATAATAATTGGCGAAATAACATTGGACCAACACCTTTAATGCGCCACAGCGCTAAGCGCGCCATTAATTCAGCGTATTGATCAGGATCACTGGGCACTGGCATGATAGTCACCTTTAAAAATAGCTGCTGAAACGATTCGTATTTTGCGCTACAATAGGCGCACACACGATCATTCCTTATGCAAAAACCATGGCTTTACGACCAATTTTATGTTTTCCCCATGCTCGCTTACGCTTAACTGCTGCTCCGGTGGTGCAATTTGATGCGCAATTAGTTACGCTCGTGACCGATATGTATGAAACCATGTATGCAAGTCAAGGCATCGGCTTGGCTGCAACACAAATCGATGTGCAATTCGCAGTGATCACCATGGATTTAAGTGAGCAACATGACCAACCTTTAACCTTGATCAATGCCAGCATCGTGGAACAAGACGGTTTGCAACGTCATGAAGAAGGTTGCTTGTCTTTACCCGGCATTTATGCGGAAGTACAACGCGCTAAAGACATTCGCGTAAAAAGTTTTGATATGCAAGGTGTTGCCCACGAATTTGATGCAACCGGTTTATTGGCGGTGTGTATTCAACATGAATTAGACCATTTACACGGTAAAGTCTTCATCGATCACCTCTCTACTTTAAAACGTGAGCGTTTGTTAAAAAAAGCCAATAAACACTGCAAAACGGTCATGTAAGACATGAAGAAAACACGCCTTATTTTTGCCGGCACCCCTGATTTTGCCGTTCCCAGCCTGCGCGCTTTGGTTGCTGCCGGTTATGACATATGCGCTGTTTACACGCAACCCGATCGACCGGCTAAACGTGGTCAAAAATTGCAATTCAGTGCGGTGAAACAAGTCGCTCTTGATCATGCTTTAAACGTTTATCAACCCAAAAGTTTACGCTGCCCTGACGTACAAGCCACATTACGTGACTGGCAAGCCGATGCGTTAATCGTTGTTGCTTATGGCTTATTATTGCCAGAAGCGGTATTAGCCACTCCTGTGCATGGCTGCATCAATGTTCATGGTTCATTACTGCCTCGCTGGCGGGGAGCGGCCCCCATTCAGCGCGCCCTTGAAGCTGGGGATACTGAGACCGGCGTGACGATCATGCAAATGGATAAAGGCATGGATACTGGCGCGGTATATGCAATGCATTCCTTACCCATAATGGCACAGGATACGTCAGGCAGTTTATTCAGCAAACTGGCGGATTTAGGGGCATCGGCACTTATCGACACTTTGCCATTGATTTTAGCAAAGCAATTAATAGCCATTCCTCAAGAGCATGCTTTAAGTACCCATGCAGCCAAATTAACGAAAGCCGAAGCGGAATTAACTTGGACGCTAGAAGCAAGCCTTTTAGCACGACAAATTCGCAGCTTTAACCCATGGCCGGGTTCAACACTCACACTTAATCAACACACCATTAAAATTTGGCAAGCGTTAGCCGTGGCGAATCCTAATCCTTCCGCTCTACCGGGTACCTGGCTACGCTTAGATCAAGACGGTTTATTGATTGCTTGCGGCACCGATGCTTTGTTAATCACCCACATGCAATTTGCCAATCATCCAACTCAAGCAGTCAGCACGATTTATCGTTCAGGGCCTTTAGCGGAATTATTCAAATGGCAATCATGTTGTTTTTAAAGCAAGCTTTAACGTGCACGCATCCCAGCTGGCATGACACGCTTTTAAATGCGTTTGGCGCCATGGATCAACATTATTTAAATGCATTAAGCCGCGATAGCACATGGCTACCGGGTATCGATAAACTGTTGAATGCGTTTAGTCTACCGTTTAATGAAACCCGATGGGTGCTTTATGGTGAATCTCCTTATCCCAGAGCCTTATCGGCCAATGGCTATGCTTTTTGGGATGCTGCTGTTGGCGCTATTTGGTCCAGCACGGGTTTAAGCACTGCCGTTAATCGAGCAACTTCATTGCGTAATTTTATTAAAATGCTGTTGGTTGCCGAAGGAACGCTTACTATTGATCACACAAAGCCGACAGCCATTGCCGCTCTCGATAAACGACCTTATTGCCGGACGTTAAAACAATTATTTAAGCACTTAATCCAACACGGTTTTTTATTGTTAAATGCCAGTTTAGTATTAAGCACCCGGCCCAAAGTCTTAGAAGCACGGTTATGGTTACCCTTTCAAAATGGGGTATTAACAGCGCTCTCAACGCTACCACAGCCACCAGAATTACTGTTATTCGGTAAAATCGCCGATACTTTACAGCATTTAGCCATTATTCGGCAATTCCCCTGTTTGATTGCTGAACACCCGTATAATTTAAGTTTTATCAGTAATCCTGACGTATTGGCGTTTTTTAAAGCGTTGAATTTGTTGCAATGTGCCACTTAAAGGCTTTTTTACCAACAGCTATTCTTTATCGGATTCAAAAAACACCGAGCACTTAGCGCATTTTCTGGCATTATGGAGCCACCAATAGCGTTTATGATGCTCATCATAGGCGCAATTTCAATGGGCGAGCAATCAAGCTTTGCCCCTACGGTTAATTTATGAAAAATATTATGGATGATAAAAACATTCCCGCTGAAACACCGTTTCAACATGCACAAGAAGCGATCCCACTTAACCATCATCAAGATAGCTTACCCAATTTCGATTTAGCCTTTTTAGATCCTGTTTTTATGTTAAGACCTGAATTGCGCCCCATTCGCATGCAATTGGAATTAGTCAAACCGGAAATATTATTGAATGAAGAAGGGATTCATTCGACAATCGTGGTATTTGGCAGTGCGCGAATTTTATCGCAACAACAAGCTGAATTGGCTTTGGATAATGCTAAAACACTCCATAACCAAAACCCCACCGCCAAAACCCAATTAAGCTACCATGTTGCTAGTAAACGCTTAACCCAAAGTTATTATTACGAACAAGCACGCTTATTTGGCCAATTGGTATCAGGCACCTGTTTACAAGACAGTCCATTGTGTGATTACACGGTGATTACCGGCGGTGGCCCTGGCATTATGGAAGCGGCCAATCGTGGCGCACATGATATCGGCGCTAAAAGTATTGGCCTTAATATCGCCCTACCCTTTGAACAAGCACCTAATCCTTATATCACGCCAAAATTAACGTTTAATTTTCATTATTTCGCCATTCGTAAAATGCATTTTTTAATTCGCGCTCGTGCCTTGGTCGCTTTTCCCGGTGGTTTTGGCACCCTCGATGAATTATTTGAAGCATTGACCTTGATGCAAGCGGGCAATATGAAAAAAATTCCCATCGTGTTATTTGGTCGCGAATTTTGGCAAAAACTGCTCAATTTTGAATTTTTAGTCGAAGAAGGCTTGATCGCGGCTGAAGATTTAACCTTATTTCATTATGCTGAAACGGCTGAAGAAGCCCGTGATTTTATCTTGAGCCATTATGAGTAAAAGCCTTTTAAAGTCGACTTCTATGGTGTCTTTTTATTTAATACGCTGCACGCGGGAAACCCGCGCTTGCGATCAAGAGGGAAGAATCGCGTCTCCCCTCTTGATAATCTTCCCATCGCGTAAAGAGTTAAACGAATAATAATGAATCCAAACAAGAGTCTGTTAAAGTCGACTTCTATTGTGTCTTTAATGACCTTTATTTCACGGATATTAGGTTTTGTGCGCGATGCGTTAGCCGCGCAAATTTATGGCATCAATGGCACTGTCGATGCCTTTAATGTCGCGTTTAAAATCCCTAACTTCATGCGCAATTTATTTGCCGAAGGCTGTTTTTCGCAAGCGTTTGTGCCCGTATTGTCGGAATATCGCACTACGCGAAGTGCCTCAGATGTAAAAATCTTAATCAGCCATGTGGCAGGCGGTTTGGGCTTATTTTTACTGCTATTGACGATTCTCGGTATGCTGGCGTCGCCGGCGATTATCCTGTTATTTGCCCCCGGCTACCACATTGATACACCCCGTTATCAATGGGCCAGTGAAATGTTGCGCATCACCTTTCCTTATATTTTACTGATTTCATTGACCGCTTTTGCCAGTTCCGTGTTAAACAGTTTCAAACATTTCGCCACCCCAGCGATTACCCCGGCGTTGTTAAATATCGTCTTGATTATCGCTGCAGTATTTTTTTCGCACCGTTTCAGCGTACCAATCGAAGCACAAGCGTGGGGCGTATTGATCGCCGGTTTTGTCCAATTAAGTTTTTTATTGATTTTTATGGTGAAATATAAGCTTTTCGTATGGCCACGGTTAAGTTTTAAAGATCCGGGGGTCAAGCGTATTTTAAAAATCATGGGGCCAGCATTATTCGGCGCCTCTGTCGGTCAATTGAGTTTGTTATTAAACACTATTTTCGCCTCTTTTTTAGCCGTTGGCAGTATTTCCTGGTTGTATTATTCAGATCGTTTAGCATTTTTCCCACTCGGCGTCTTTGGGGTAGCGTTAGCAACCGTGGTTTTACCCCACCTTTCCAGTAAGCATGCTACTAAAGCGCCGACCGATTATGCCAAAGCTCTTGATTGGGGGATTCGCTTAAATTTATTGATTGCCTTGCCTGCGATGGTGTGTTTGATGGTGATTGCCGGCCCTTTGATTATTAGCTTATTTCAATACGGTCATTTCAGTCATTTCGATACCTTTATGACCCGCCAAAGTGTGCTGGCTTATTCCTTTGGTTTACCGGCCTTTATGCTCGTCAAAGTGTTATGCGCGGCTTTTTATGCCCAGCAACAAACAAAAATTGCCGTTAAACTCGGCATTTATGCTATTTTAGCGACCATGGCTTTAAATGCGCTATTGGTATTTCCCTTGGCCCATGCCGGTTTAGCCCTAGCCAGTTCTTTGGGTTCGTGGTTAAATGTTGTGCTATTGGTCATTGCCCTATCACGACGCAATATTTTACAAAAACAACCCGGTTGGTGGTGCTTTATCTTAAGATTAGTGGTCGCTAATGCCTTGCTGGCATTAGCGCTGTATTTTTTAAGTGGCGATATAAAGACTTGGTTTGACACCAGTTGGCGCTGGCGTTTAAGCCATGTTGCCGAATTAGGCATCGTGGGGTTAGGGATTTATGGCGTTAGTCTCGGCGTGATGGGCATGCGCTTCAGCGATTTTAAATTAAATACCGATTAATTCATCTAATAAACACTATGAAACCACGATCCATACTCGTTACGACTGCTCTACCCTATGCGAATGGGGATTTACACTTAGGCCATATGGTCGAACAAATTCAAGCCGATATTTGGGTGCGATTTTTAAAAATGCAAGGCCACACTTGCTATTTTGTCAGTGGCGATGATGCCCATGGCACCGCCATTATGCTGCTGGCTGAAAAACGCGGCATTACGCCTGAAGCATTGATTGACGGTTTTCATCAACAACGTTTAACTGAATTTGCTGGCTTTCAGATCGGCGTCGATCATTATCACACCACCCATTCCCGTGAAAACCAATTACTGGCTAACTTGATTTATGAACGCTTAGTGGCGAAAGGCGATATCACCACCCGCAGCGTCAAACAAGCCTTTGATCCTGTTAAAAAGCTTTTTTTAGCCGACCGTTTTATCAAAGGGACGTGTCCCCAATGTAAAGCTTTAGACCAATACGGTGATAATTGTGAGCAATGCTCAGCCACTTATTCTGCTCTTGAGTTAATTGCTCCGGTATCGGTATTATCTGGCGTAAGCCCTATTGAAAAAGAATCCTTGCATTATTTTTTTGAACTTGCTCATTACAAAACTTTTTTGCAAGAATGGACCCAAACGCCGGGTCATTTACAACGTGCGATTGCCAATAAATTGCAAGAATGGTTTAACGTCGGTTTAAAAGCGTGGGATATTTCCAGAGATGCGCCGTATTTTGGCTTTTTAATTCCCGGCACCACAGATAAATATTTTTATGTATGGCTCGATGCGCCGATCGGTTACATGGCTGCTTTTAAGCATTTATGTGCACAACAACATTTAAATTTCGATGCTTATTGGCACAAAGATGCCACAACGGAACTGTACCATTTCATTGGCAAAGACATCGTCAATTTTCATACCCTGTTTTGGCCAGCGATGTTAACTGGTGCTGATTTTCGCACACCCACGGCTATTTTTACCCATGGGTATTTAACCGTCAATCACGCTAAAATGTCTAAATCACGCGGGACCTTTATCACGGCGAATACCTATTTAAACTATTGCCAACCCGAATATCTACGCTATTATTTTGCCGCTAAATTAAATGCCTCGGTCGAAGACATTGATTTAAACTTAGAAGATTTTCGGGTTCGCGTCAATGCTGATTTGATTGGCAAAGTAATCAATATCGCTTCCAGAGCAGCCAGTTTTATCCATAAACAATTTGCTAACCGTTTAAGTGAACAATTGGATGACGTGGGGTTATTTCATACTTTCACTAGCGCCAGTCACGATATTGCCCATGCTTATGAAACGCGTGATTACAGTAAAGCGATGCGCTTGATCATGGAATTGGCGGATAGCGCCAATCACTATGTCGATGCACAAAAGCCATGGGCATTGATGAAAGATCCTGTGCATTGCCATAGAGTACAAGGGATTTGTACGCAAGCATTGAATTTATTTCGGGTTTTGATGATTTATTTAGCACCGGTCTTACCAGAAATTGCTAAAAAAGTGACGGCTTTTTTCAATGTTCAAGCATTTACTTGGCAAGATAGCCAAGTACCCTTACTCAATCATACTATCAATAGTTACCAACCTTTATTACAACGCTTAGAAGAGGCTACGATTACCCTTATGCAAAATGATGCTATTATTCCTGTCGAACCTGTTAAGCCCGCTGCAGCCACGATTAATGCCACCGATGACTTAGCCACCATGGAATTTATCAGTATCGATGATTTCATGAAAGTCGATTTACGGATCGCCAAAATTGTGAGCGCTGAAGAAGTCCCTGACGCAGCCAAATTGATTAAATTGCAATTGGATATTGGTGAAGAGCGTCCACGTCAAGTTTTCGCTGGCATCAAAGCCCATTTTAATCCGCTTGATTTAATCGGTAAATACACCGTGATGGTCGCTAATTTAGCACCGCGTAAAATGCGCTTTGGACTTTCAGAAGGCATGGTGATTATCGCTTCTAAACCTGATGGTGCTCAATTGTATTTGATCGAACCGCAAGTGGGTGCTGAAGTGGGCATGAAAGTAAAATAGCATTACCGCGTCGGCGTTGATTTGGACACTGGCGTCAATGCTGGATTAAGTGCTCGGGTAGGTGCTGCTGAAGCAGAGGCTGAACTCGGCAAAGCCAGTGGCGCCAATAGCGGTGAACGCATGTTGCGCATCGATCTGGGTGTTGGAGAAGGCGCGGTTTCAACAAGGGGCAACCTTGGTGTTGCGAGCGATGAACGCATAAGGGTTAAACTCGGTAAAGGCGTCGGTAAAGAGGCAAGTACTGGTGTATTTGGGGGACATGCAGGTACTCCCCGCAGTTGCGCAATAACGTGATTCATGGTTTCACACAAGGATTCTTTTTTAAAAGGTTTAGTTAAATACGCATCACTACCTGCTTCAAACGCTTGACCCTTATCATTGTCTTGCGCATTACCTGATAAGGTAATAATCGGTTTTCGTGCTAACGCATGCGCTGATTCAAAGCGACGAATCCATTTAATTGCCTCGAGTCCATCCATTACCGGCATGAAGGTATCCATGAGAATAACATCTAACTCTTGGTAATGATCACAATAATAATCCACCGCTTTCTGACCATTATCGACAATTACGGTACTATGACCCATTCTAGCTAATAAAAAATTCAATGCTTTACTGTTAATGACATTATCTTCAACAATTAAGACTTTATACACAGGGGATGGAAACAAAGAATGGATACTGCGCAGTGGCGAGTTAAGCATATTATCCTCAATACAAGCCATCCTTTCGCTCGGGCTTAAACGCTCTGCTGCAAACATAAAACTAAATTCAGCGCCTTCATTGACTTTACTCGTCACGTTAATAGTGCCATCCATTAATTCAGCCAAATGCTTAGCGATATGCAAGCCTAAACCAGAGCCACCATATTGACTACCAATCATTAAATTAGCTTGACTGTAGCGCTCAAATAAACGGGCAATTTCATCAGGCGATAGACCAATACCGGTATCTTTCACACAAATCTCGAAACGATTTTGACTCTCTAATTGTTCTAGTAAACGTAGACTTGCTTTAATGCCGCCTTCTTTGGTAAATTTAATGGCATTATTGACAAGATTCACCAACACTTGTTTTAAACGCAACTCATCTGCTTTCACCCAGTATTCCTCGCTATCATCGTAGTTAATTGTCAAATCTAACTGTTTTTCTTCCGCTTTGGCTTTACTTATAAAGCCAATATCATCGATAATTTTCCTTAAATCGACGCCTTGTTTATTTAAGGCCATTTTGTCTTCAGCTAATTTTGAAGCATTTAAATTATCGTTTAATACCCCTTCGGCATAACGGCAACACACTTTAATATCGGCCAACGCATTTTCGATCAAACCCGATTCTTGTTTTAATTGCTCAACGGCAACAAGCTCAATCGGCCCCGTTACTTTGGTAGAATCGATGGTTTTAATCACTTCATTTAATCGTTGCACATGTTCAAAGATAACATCGACATTACTTAAGACAGCTCCAATAGGATTGCGAATTTCATGACACAAATGCGCAATAAAATTCGCTTGTTGAATAGCCAACATTTTTGTCTGCTTAATTTCCTCTTGTAAAAAAAGCGTTAATAATTTATCGGCTTTTTTTTGAAAACTTAAATCGGTACCGGTTAAATACAAGCGTTGTTTTTGCCATTGAAAACTCCAATTGATAATCAATAAATCATTGCTTTTAGTGATTAATCGGAGCAATACATCTTCGTCAAGTAGCTTACTAAATAAAGTCATTAATAACGCTTTGTCTGCTGGGTGAATAAACTGCATTAATGGTTGAGCCAATAGTTCTTCTGATTTATAACCCATGGCATCACTAAAAGAAGAATTAAAAAATTGAATATTGCCTTTCTGACTTAAAATACAAAAAAAACCTTTAGACACTAAAAAAATTGTACTCAAATTTTCTTTGCTAAAATCAGGTGGTTGCTCGATCGAACAATAAATCTTTCTCGTTGAAAAATAGTTTAATAACTCGGAACGAACATTAGCTGAAATAAAATTGTAATTAATACACAGACATTGCAAGGTAGTATTCCCTAAAAAAATACTTGCCCCAAGATCATGAATTTGATTGTAACTTAAATACAAATTCATTAACGATGGATGCCTGGCAAGCGCACTGGCACCCGCATCCCCAATCGCATTATAACTAACCGCTAACGTGGTTAATTGTTGCATCGCACTGATTGCAATAGCACCTGTATCACCAATGCTATTACCGGTTAACTTAAGCTGTTGCAAAAATTTGTTATCACGAAAAACGCTAACACTTTCATCTGTCAAGCGATTGTATTTTAAAACCAAGGTTTTTAAGTGCTGATTATTGGCTAAAGCTTTGACACCTTCAAGACCAAAATAATTACGCGTCACATTGAGGTGTTGCAAGTGTTGATTGCTGGCTAACACTACCATCGCTTTATCGGACAATTGGTTATAACTCAGATCCAGGTAAAACAATGTCTGATTATTTTTAAACCCTGTCACACTCTCATCCGATAATTGACAATTACTTAATTTCAATTTCCGCAAAGTGTTATTGTTTGCTAAGGCATTAGCGCCTTGATCACCGATCGTATTATGGCTTAAATTGACATAGTCACCTTGAAAATGCATCGCCAATAATTCAGCGCCAGAGACACTTAAACGGTTATGCGACAGACTCAATTCTTGAAGGAGTGGCAATTGCGTCAAGGACCTAATGCATTCATCATCGAGTAAATTATTATCCAAATACAAATTTTTTAATGCCTGAAAATCGCTTAACAGTTTCACATTAAAGGAATTGATTTGGTTATTGATCAACGATAAAGAATGTAACTGCTGAGCAACCACTGGAGTTATTGACCATTTGCCCGTAATGTCATTACCATTCAGTGATAATTGTTGCAATCGAGGTAAATTCACTACCGCTAAAGCTCCCTCATCACTAAGGTGATTAAAATTAACAGAAACAGCCTCGAGCACGGGTAATTGCTTTAAGAATACGATGCCTTGATCATTAAGATTATTGGCATCTAGATTGATTTTTTTTAACTGTGTTAAACGCCCTAACGATTGGAGGCCAGCATCGCCCAATTGTCGACCACTCAAGTTAAGCGAGGTAATCTGGGGATGTTTTGCTATTGCTAAACTTAAGCGCTCGACATCGTCGAGATTAAGGTCATAAACACTTAAATCAAGTTCTATTAAAGTGGGCAGGTTAAGAATAATCGTTTCATATTGTTCAGTCGTTAATGGGATAAACACCCCCCTTTCATAAAAAGAAATTCCCCCCTGAGCAGTGCTTCCTTCCTAATGGCTAAATTATAATGAAAAATCGTTAGAAATCAAGTGGTCATTCAATTTATTTTAAGGGTGAACAGGCATGCTTAGTATAATCAATGCATACATATTAACTTATATATGAATTGATTATTCATGATTTCACTAATAAGATGAAGCCCTAAGAAAACAAAAAAAATCTATTCCCACCTGTAAGCGGGAAATAAGCGCTACCCAATTTCATCTATTTAATGACAGAGCACTATGTACAACTCTCAAAAAACTTGCCCCTATAATGCACGTTCTCCCTCCCATGCGGCTTTGGCATCAACTAAGGCAACTACCCACAAGAAAAATAGTAGCGCCAATGATTCTATTAAAGCACCTGAACCGCCAAAATCAGAAAAACCAACGCGCCACCCCTTTACTAAAAAAGACACTTCCTTAAAAACTACATTATCGCCGTTACTACTGTCAAAAAAACACGATTTTTCGCATCTACACACCAACAGGCTCGCGGCAGACTTATCTGCACAACTGAGTTGCCTATTACAGCCATCAGGTCAATGGGTTTTAAATTTAACTAATATTCAAGGCAGTAAAGTGGCCTACCTATTAGGTCGCGAATTAACCAAAGGAGAATACGTTTCTCTGGATAGTTTAATTCCAGAAAAACACCGAACAGCCCACCATCACCAAGTGGAACAGATTTTGAATGAAGGAGCAAAATCGCCGTATTGGGAATCATTGTTTACCGGTAAAATGCTAGGGACGTTAAAAATAACCAGTCCTTTTCAAGCATGCCCGCGTGAAATAAATAGTTACATGACCCCCAGTGCGATCATACCTGCCAATGGTTATCTCTTTGATGTCACGTTTGTTGATCAAACGGTAGCACATTTAGTGGCCAGTAAAGCAGCCGGTATCACCCATGATTTAAGAGGATTTTTAAGATCTGCGTTAACGTTAATCACTGAATTAATCGCAATCAATGAGGCACCCCTATTATCTTCTGAAGAATGCCTTCAATTATCGCTGCAAGAATTACAAGGACACTATCAAAAGGGACAAACCCACAAAATAAACCAACACGAAAAAATCACTCACGTAATAACATTATTGCAAGACGCATTAACCATGTGTGAATCTTCCCATAAAGATTTTTTACCCGACGCTTTTATCACTAAGATTCATTCTCGCTTAGTCGAAGCTAAACATTTACTGCCGGTGGATGAGCAATTAACGGCATTTATCGAAAACTTACGACAATGTCAGCTTTCTTTAAAATACCCAACGGTACATTTATCACTGTCAGCGCATTCTTTACAAAGCTTGCCACGTGAAAAAATAGCTACTTTAGAAAGATTTTTACTCAATTTAATCAAAAATGCCGCGGAAGCGACCGCTACCCAAATTGACGTAACCTGTTTTAGTATCGCGACCCCTGAGCAACTGCTGTGTGAAGTCACCGATAATGGCAGTGGCTTACAAGAGCCATTGTTTAGTACTTTCTTTAATCGTTCCATTACAAAAAGCGCTAAAATCCCGAATGATATAGAAGCGAAACGGGGTGAAGGTACTTTGCTAGCCTACACGGCTTGGGAATCAATAGGGGGGGCAGCCATAGCCTGTAAACGCCAAGATGGCGCGACAGGCACTACGTTTCGCTTACAATTACCGATGAATCCTCTGACCTTCTTTAAACCGACCGATCTAAAAAGGCCCTTGCATTTAACACCACAACAAATGCTGACCTTGCAACGCTTAACCAACACCACGGCTTGGCAAGGAATTCTTTTGCTCGTTGATGATCACGTCATTAATTTAAAGCTCTTAATGCGAAACATTACCGAAAAAATCGCTCCGCATTTTCAACAACGCCATAACCAGTTGAATCAAGTTAGCCAAAGTAACTGGCAAGATCAAGCCATCAGTATTGATATCATGGATCAATGGGCCATTATCTGTGCTGCTAATGGCGATATGGCCTACGAAATCATCAAAAATAATCCTGTGAGTGCGCTTATTACCGACCAACACATGCCTGGCACTAGAATGGGCAGCGATTTAATTGCAGCGGTACGCGCATTGGAACAAGACACAAAAGTAACCCCGATAAAAATTGCCTTAAATTCAGGTGACACTCTAACTGCCACTGAACATGGTTTATTTTCAAGCCTTGCTGTAACGTGTGTCGTAAAAGGTGAAACGCGGGTGCTAAGTGAATTTATTCACACCATGATATCGGCAACCCGTGCGACTGTACCAAGCGTTAACCTATGCCAAGCAAGCTTGAAGGGATGATGGCAAGAGGGTCGCGACTAACACCGCTTTGATAGTATGCAAACGATTTTCCGCTTGTGCAAAGACAATCGACGCGGTTGATTCAAAGACTTCATCGGTCACTTCACATGCTTTTAAACCAAATTGGGCATAGATTTCTCGACCGATGCTCGTTTCTGTATTGTGCAACGCTGGCAAGCAATGCATAAATTTACTCGTTGCTTTACCAGTCGCTTGCATCAAAGCACTATTGACTTGGTATGCGTGCAATTGAGCGATTCGCTCTTGCCATACCTCCATCGCTTCACCCATCGAGACCCACACATCGGTATAAATAAAATCCACACCGCGCACTGCTTTAAGAGGGTCAGTTGTCAGTGTTATCGTCGCACCCGTATTGCGCGCTAACAGCCGCATTTCAGTCACCAATTCCGCTTTAGGCCAAAACGCTTCAGGCGCACCAATACGCACATCCATACCCATTTTGACGGCACCGATTAATAAGGAATTGCCCATATTAAAACGGGCATCCCCCAAATAACACAACGATACTTGCGCTAAAGGCTTAGCACTCCCTTCTTCCATCGTCAATAAATCAGCCAATATTTGCGTCGGATGCGCTTCATCGGTCAAGCCATTCCACACCGGTACCTCAGCATAGTGCGCTAATGTTTCAATCGTTGCTTGTTGAAAACCCCGGTATTCAATGCCATCATAAAGGCGACTTAACACCCGCGCCGTATCTTTTAACGATTCTTTATGACCTAGCTGAGAACTCGTAGGATCGATATACGTCACGTGCCCACCTTGATCATACATAGCCACTTCAAAAGCACAGCGCGTCCGTGTGGAGGGTTTTTCAAAAATAAGGGCGATGTTTTTGCCTTGAAGATCGTGTCTTTCTGTTCCCGTAGATTTGGCTGTTTTTAATTTCGCTGCCAGTGTTAACAAAAAACGTATTTCATCGGGTTCATAGCTCTGTAGTGTCAATAAATCGCGTTGGTAAAGATCGATCATAGTCGCTCCTTAAATGAATAAATAATAACGCGAATGCGACGCAATCGCAGTGAATTTCTGCTATGGTAAGCAGCAACGCACAATAATTAAGGTCTTTAATCTACCACACAATGCGCGTTAATTTTCGCGCTAAACACTATTTTTAAAGGAGCAAGCTATGAGCTTTGGTGTGCATTCTGAAGTAGGTCGCTTACGTCAAGTGCTGGTGTGTAATCCCGGCTTAGCCCATCGGCGTCTTACACCAAACAATTGTCAACAATTTTTATTCGATGACGTTATGTGGGTGGCGCAAGCAAAAATTGACCATTACGCATTTGTTAATACAATGCGAGAACAGAATATCATTGTCTGGGAATTGCATGATTTACTGGCGGATATTCTCTATGATCCCATGGCACGCACGTGGTTATTAGATCGCAGTTTAACGTTGAATCATTTGGATCTGCCGCTACTGGTACCCCTGCGGGCTTGGCTAGAGGCGCTAGAGGCACCTCAATTGGCAAGTTATTTAATCGGTGGCATTGCAAAAGCCGAATTACCTTTTAAAGCCATAGGACTCGTGGCAAGTCTATTAGCTCCCGTTGATTTTGTGTTAGCGCCCTTACCTAATACCTTATTTACCCGTGACAGCAGTTGTTGGGTTTATGATGCACTATTACTCGGTTCCATGTATTGGCCAGCAAGACGGCGCGAAACCCTGTTAATGGCAGCCATCTATCGCTTCCATGCACTGTTTCGATCATCAAACACCCTTTGCTGGGGAGATCCTGATCAATGTCATGACCTTGCTACGTTAGAAGGCGGCGATATTATGCCACTTAGTAATGGCGTCGTATTAATGGGGATGGGTGAACGCACCTCACCGCAAGCCATTAGTCAAGTCGCACAAGCGTTATTTGCCAAAGGCACGGTAAAACGTATTATCGTGGCGCAATTACCGAAATCGCGCAATGCCATGCACCTGGATACGGTGCTCACGTTTTGTGATCGCGATGTTGTTACTGTTGCCCCAGAAATCCTTAAAAAAGTTCAAACCTTTAGCTTGCGCCCAGGAGATCATCTTCAAACAGTAACGATCGCTTGTGAAGATCAACCTTTTTTAAGCGTGGTGGCAGAGGCTATGAATTTAACGCAATTGCGCACCATTGAAACCGGCGGTGATCAGTATGAACGCGAACGTGAACAATGGGATGATGGCAATAATTTGTTAGCTCTCGCGCCTGGCTTAGTGGTTTCTTATAACAGAAACACTTATACCAATACCTTACTCAGAAAAGCCGGTATTGAAGTGATTACCATTCCCAGCAGTGAATTAGGTCGCGGCCGCGGTGGCAGCCATTGCATGACTTGCCCTCTGGAACGCGACCCTATTTAAAATACGCTAGGCCCGAGGGAAGCCATTGCTGGTATTGTTTTAATTGCTGACGCTGTGTTTGGCAAAGAGGATTGTGTTGCCTTAATAAAGCCCAAAAATGCGGGCCATGATTCATGTGCACGGTATGACACAATTCATGCAACATCACATATTCCACCACGGCTTTCGGAAAAAATAACAAGTTCGCATTCAACATGATGGTTTTTTTCGGATTACAACTGCCCCAACGGCTGCTAGCGTGACGAATTTTTGCCATACCAAAAGGCAAATTGACGTGTGCACTTAAATTGCGCAACCACGGCACTAAGTGGGCTTCAGCATGAAGCTGTAACCAGCGTTGAAGCGCTTTTTGCACACATCCTTCACGCGAGCCATGAATAACTAAAGCGCGCTGCAGTTGCGTTTCACTGACAGTTATTTTAGTGCGCGCCGCTTTAAGATAAGTAAGACACCAGACTTCATCAATCGCTAACAACGATAATGTCGTTAATACCGAAACTTCTTGAGAACTCACTTGCTGAGCATAGACTTTAACCCAGGTTTTTTCAATCCAGGGCCGTTGCTGCTCGATGACTGTTAACGCATCTTTAGCTGCAAAGCGTGGCGGCACCACCAAACGCAAGCCCTTGGTCGCGCACAATTTTAAGCGTACCGAGCGTGAACGAGGATGACGTAATAGGGTATAGGGCGGGGGCCAAATCAATAAAGGAATCATGGCTGTATTTTACACGAGATCTGCTATGATGGCTTTTTTTTACCCTTTAAAGGATTTCTGATGCCTTTCGTACGCATATCGTTATTGCAAGGTCAAACGCCTGCTTATCTCAAGCAAGTATCCGACAGTATTCAAGCAGCTTTAGTCGACAGTATCGGTATTAATCCTTCTGATCGCTTACAAATTATCGAAGAATTGACGCCTGAGCAATTACGCATTAGCAAGGAGCTGGTCGGTGTTAACCATCAAAATCCCGTTATCTTACTCACCATCTTGCTTAAAACCGGTCGCACGCTTGAAATGAAAAAAAAGCTCTATCAACAGATTGTCACGCATTTAAAACACAATGTTGGCATCGATAGTGCCGATGTCATTATCGTGTTAAATGAACTTCCTGCTGAAAACTGGTCTTTCGGCCATGGCTTAGCGACACTGGTGGATTAAGCGAAAAACCTAAGCTTTTGGCTAGTGTTTGTTTAAAAGTCTTTTTTTTCATCTATAATGCTTGTTTATTTTTTGATGGAATGATGGCTATGCCTAATACAACCCAATCACCCAGGCTTATTTATATCGTTTCCGCCATCGCTGCGATGGCGGGTTTACTGTTTGGCTTTGATACCGGCATTATTTCCGGCGCCCTCCTCTTCATTCAAAAAGATTTCATTTTATCCACTGAAATGAAAGAATTGATCGTCAGCAGTGTCTTGTTTGGTGCCATGTTAAGCTCTTTATTAAGCGGCTCCCTATCCGATCGACTTGGCCGCCGGCAAGTTATGTTGATTATCTCGGCGCTGTTTATCATCGGCACATTGATAGCATCGCTCGCACCCAGCGTCACGCTGATTTTATTAGGGCGAGTAATCATTGGGGTGGCGATTGGGATTGGTTCTTATACAGCGCCTCTGTATATTGCCGAAGTGGCTCCTAAGCAATTACGCGGTGGCTTAGTATCATTAAATCAATTAGCCATCACTATCGGCATTTTAGCGTCTTATTTAATCGATTTTGCCTTTAGCGATTATGCTGCCTCTTGGCGCTGGATGTTTGCCTTTGGTTTAATACCCGCAGTGTTACTGGGATTGGGTATGATTTTTTTACCTGAAAGCCCTCGTTGGTTAATTAAAAATAATTTAATCGCCAAAGCTACGCTAACATTACAACGTTTGCGTAATAAAACCGATGTTAAACACGAACTCGATGAAATCAAAAACAGTTTTAACCATCAAAAAACGGCTTTTCGAGAAATATTTTCAGCTTGGGTCAGGCCGGTGCTATTTTTAGGCGCCATGCTTGGTTTTATCCAACAAGTCACTGGCATTAATACCATCATTTATTATGCACCGACTATTTTTCAAATGGCCGGTTTCCATGATGCTTCGAGTTCGATTTTAGCCACGGTCGGTATCGGCGTGGTAAATGTCTTAGCCACTGTGTTTGCTATTTTTTATTTGGATAAACTGGGTCGTCGGCCTTTACTACTCACCGGTATCGTCGGTATGGGCGCCAGTTTACTGTGTTTGGCTATCGTGTTTTATTTTAATGGCCAAGTCAGTTTTTTACGCTGGATTGCGATGGGTTGTACCTTTACCTTTATTATCAGTTTTGCATTCAGTCTTGGGGCTATTTTGTGGCTGATGGTATCTGAAATTTTCCCACTTGAAGTCCGGGGAGCTGCTATGGGAGTAGCTGTCTTTAGTTGCTGGTTTTGGAATTTCGCAGTGTCAGCGACTTTTTTAAGCTTGCTGCATTTATTAGGACCCACCTTAACTTTTTTAATGTATACACTCATGTGCGTAGTTAGTTTTCTCTTTTGTTATTACAAAGTACCTGAAACCTCGGGAGTCACCTTAGAAAAAATCGAAGCCAATATCCGTGCCGGCTTAGCCTTACGTGACATTGGTCAACCACGATGATCAAAACACTGTTTACCTGGGATTTGGGCGCGACGAAATGCGCGGCAGGACTTATCGAATACCACGCTGCTACCGATCATTACCACTGTGTACGGCGTTGTGCGCTCAAATTAACCGCAGCGATTTCACTGAATGATTTAATCGATCAGTTGGAAGCGACGCTAGATTTTTCCATGGCTGACGCCGATGCCATTTGTATTGGCGCAGCCGGCATTTATGATGGCAAGCATTTGATTCTCGAAGATGCTTATCCTTACGATATGCCTTTTGCTGAACTTGCCAACCAACGCACCTGGCCACCGTTTGCCATCATTCATGATTATGCGCCTGTCGTTTGCGCTACCTTCACCCATTGTCTGCATGACCCAGCTTATACTCGACATTTAAGCACTTGCCCGATTAATCCATTCGGGCGCCGCGTCGCCATTGGGATCGGCACTGGACTTGGCATCAAAGATGGGGTGTTGCTTGCCAATGGTGATTTTTGGTTAGGCCAAAACGAAGGTGGCCATATCGGGATTAGTTTAGCCCCTGAAACAGATGCTATCATGCGCGCCCAACACGCGGCCTTAATGGAATTTTTAGCGTTAGATGATGCTCACCCTGTCACGTTTCAAAAGATTTTGTCGGGTGCAGGTACGGTGCGCTTACAGCAGTTCTTTTATCCCACCAGTCAAAATTTGACACCGGAAAGTGTCGGGATAGCGATTCGGGCAGGCTTAGCCGATAAAACACTCAAAGCCTTTGCTTGGTATTTAGGCTTATTCATCGGCACGATGCAATTGATCTTTATGCCGGATGGTGGCATTTGGATTGCTGGTGGAGTTATTATGCAACACTTAGCCGTCTTTGATTATCTGGAATTTCAGCAAGGGATCGAGGCGTCGCCTGCCTATTTAAAGCAACGAAAACAATTTCCTTTAGGTATTCTGATTCATCATGATAATGCTTTAATCGGTGGCGCTTACTATGCAGTAAAGCATTTATTGTAATGGGATAACGGATCCTTTCTAAGGGGACGTTTCAATGATTTCACTGCCTTAATAAGCTGATCACTAACACTCCCCTTAGGTTAGCCTGCATGAGTGTGCTTGGAGCACCAAACGTCATAGTCATGCCCACCCATCAACAATGAATCCACCGATTTCATTAAACCGTTAAGCATTTTAATTGCGTTAAATCAACTCTAGGCTTTTATAACAAACACCCTAGTGGCGCGAAACTAGGTGACTGTAAAAATTACTGTTATAATGCAAAGCGCAGCAATAAAAATAGTGACTATAATGCAATAACTTCAAGGTAACTTTTATGAAAAATCTTTTACGTCGCATTAACTGGACCAACAGTTTATTTTTAATCATCACGCCGATTGTAGCCATAATCGGTACCGCCAGCATTATTTATCAAGGTCACCTCAATGGCTGGACGGTGTTGTGGGCAATTTTATTCACCGGTGCTACTGGCGTTACAATCACCGCAGGTTACCATCGCTTATTTTCCCATCGAACCTATGTCGCTGCGTGGCCAGTGAAGGTAGTATTTTTATTACTAGGGGCGGCTTGTTTTGAAGGCAGTGCTTTAGAATGGTCCACTGATCATCGCAACCATCACTTGTATACCGATACTGACCGCGATCCTTATTCAGTGACAAAAAGCTTTTGGCATGCGCATATGGGTTGGTTATTGACACTGGATACTTCTGCCCGCAATTTCAATAATGTTAAAGATTTAACCGCTGACCCCTTGGTTCAATGGCAACACCGTTTCTTCGTACCATTGGCTATTTTAATGGGCTTTATTTTTCCTATGGCGATCGCTTCCTTATGGGGAGATCCTTGGGGTGGTTTAATTATCGCCGGCGCTTTACGGATTGCTTTTAATCATCAAGTCACTTTTTGCATTAATTCTGTCTGTCATGTGTTTGGTAAAAACACTTACTCAACTGAAATCAGTGCTCGTGATAATTGGGTCACTGCCCTGTTCACTTATGGCGAAGGTTTTCATAATTATCACCATAAATTTATGTTTGATTACCGCAATGGCATTAATTTTTATCATTTTGATCCAGCTAAGTGGGTTATTCGCAGCTTAGCTTTTTTTGGCTTAGCCACCAATTTACGCAGAGCCAGCCAAAAATTAGTCATTCGCCATGTCATGCAAGTGGATGAAAGTTATTTAATGGCCCAGTTAAAAACTTATTCGGGTAATTTAGCAGAAAATTTAGAAAGTTTTTTACAGCCTGTAAAATTAAAAATCATGCATACCATTGCCCATGTCGAACAATTAGAAGCCGATTATCAGGAGTTAAAAACCCAAAAACTCCATTATCTGCAAGATAAAATGAGCGAATACCAGTTAAAAATCAAGCATCAACGTGACATTTTAAAGCATGCACGAAGTGAATTACATCAAGCATTGCTGCACTGGGGCTCAACATTAAAACTGTACGCCCAACAAAAGCGTTTAAGTCCTTTTTGAGCTTAATGCGAGGTTAATGTTAAAAAAATCTCTTAAGCCTGCTGGCTTTAAGACTTTGTTCCACAGCAGTTCCCTTCGTTAAAAAAAAAGACCCTCTCAATCGCGAGGGTCTTACTAAAGCCGGTGTAAGTCACGACTATCGAGCCTCAAACATTGCAATCATTTCAGAGGGTGGCTAAAGCAAGACTCTCTCTTTTCCGTAGCGAGAAAACATACGCTAAGTGAACGATCCTTTTAGCCATGGCGCGTTATTCCGCACCGGCTGGTTTAAAAGATTAACAGCTGTCCTAGCTATTAGTTAAATGTGATGAATACTGTTACGTATTTTCGTATAATAAAGCGAGCTACTGAACACCGTAATAGATGATTTTTTCAATTTGCGAAATCTTACTTCATGTCAAAAACGCCTCTTTATGACTGTCACCTTCAGCAACAAGCTAAAATGGTCGATTTTTGTGGCTGGGATTTACCCATTCATTATGGTTCACAATTAAAAGAACATCAAAGTGTCCGCCTCGACGCTGGGGTTTTCGATGTCTCACACATGACGATCACCGATATCCATGGCCCTGATGCGCGTGCATATTTACGTTATATCCTCAGCAATGACGTGGCTAAATTAGAACAACATCCTATGGGTAAAGCTCTGTACAGTGCCTTACTCAACGAATCCGGTGGCATTATCGATGATTTAATTGTCTATCGCTGCGCAAATGCTTATCGTTTAATCACCAATGCCGCCACTTTGCAAAAAGTTCATGCGTGGTTAACGTTAAAGAGCCAAGCTTTTAATATCCGCTTACAGCCTCGCGCCGATTTAGCTATTTTAGCTGTTCAAGGTCCTAATGCCATTGCGAAAGTCGCGGCTTTAAAGCCACATCTGGCCACGGCTTTATGCGTGTTAAAATCGTTTGCCTCGCTTAATGATCAAGATTGGCAATTTGCACGTACCGGTTACACAGGGGAAATGGGGTTGGAAATTTTATTACCTGCCAACGAAGCGGCTTGTTTTTGGCAAGCATTAATGGCTATCGGTGTTTCTCCCTGTGGTTTAGCCGCTCGCGATACCTTACGCTTAGAAGCAGGTTTAAATCTGTACGGTCATGATATGGATGAAAGCGTATCCCCCTTAGAATGCAATATTGTCTTTGCCGTTGATTTACGTGATGTTACGCGACAGTTCATTGGCAAAGACGCTTATCTGGCCTTAAAAGCTAGCGCAAGGCAACGTCACCAAATAGGCTTAAGTTTAGCCAGTGGCGGTATCTTGCGCGAAGGCCAAAAAATCTTTGACGGTGAGAAGGAAATAGGTGTCATTACCAGCGGTACGTTTTCACCCAGCCTTAAATATTCCATTGCCTTGGCGCGCGTGCAGGCCCCTGTTACAAAACCCTTTGTTGAAATTCGCGGCGCCCGTTTAGCGGTTCAAACCACGGCTATTCCATTTATTAATGCAACACTTAAAGGATGCTAATTATGTATCAAGATATCATGAAAATCAGTGCTTCACATGAATGGCTTATCTTAGAAAGCGAGACTATTGGCATTGTTGGTATCACCGATTATGCACAAGATTTACTCGGCGATGTGGTGTACATCGAATTACCCAAAATAGGCCAACATGTCAGCGCCAAACAAAGTATCGGTGTCATTGAATCGGCTAAAGCTGCATCGGATTTATATAGCCCTGTGTCAGGTGAAATCCTTGCTGTCAATGATGATTTGAACGCTGATCCTGGTTTAGTTAATCGTGCACCACACAGTGAAGCTTGGTTATTTAAAATTCATTTAAGTGATTTAACTGAATTAGCTACTTTACAAAGTGCTGCGGAATATCAAGTATTAATCGGAAAATAATATGACCCTTACGGTATTTAGCCAACGCCATCTTGGCCCCGATCAAACCCAGCAACAAGCGATGCTAAATGATTTAGGTTATGCGACGCTGACTGAGTTTATTAGTGCGGTAATTCCTAGTGAATTGCGCAGCCATAGCGGCACCATTGGTTCAGAAGAATTAACTGAACACGCGGCGTTAGCGCATTTAACCACATTGGCGCAAAAAAATACCGTTTTAAAAAACCTCATTGGCTTAGGTTATTACGATACTGTCACACCCAGTGTTATTAAACGCAATATCTTTGAAAATCCTGGTTGGTATAGTGCTTACACCCCTTATCAAGCAGAAATTGCGCAAGGTCGACTCGAAGCATTGATGAATTTTCAACAAATGATCATGAGTTTGACCGGTTTTAGTTTAGCCAATGCTTCCCTACTGGATGAAGCTACCGCTGCGGCTGAAGCCATGAGTATGGCAAAACGCTTAAATACCACTGCCAATCAGCGTTTTTTTGTTGACCAAGCGGTGTTACCACAAAGTTTAGCGGTCATTCGGACGCGAGCGGCTTTTTTAAACATCGAGATTGAGATTGGTGATATTCACCATTTGCCAACAGACGTTTATTTTGGGGTCATGGTCCAAAATCCCTCTGTCTTTGGGTTAATCCACGATTACAGCGATATTTTCGCTACGCTTAAACAGCGTGACCCCCATTGTATTATTTGCGTGGCTTGCGACTTATTAAGTTTAGTGCTATTTAAATCACCGGCCAGTATGGGAGCTGATATTGCTATCGGCAGCAGTCAACGCTTTGGGATTCCACTGGGTTTTGGTGGACCGTCTGCGGCTTTTTTAGCAACGGATGAATGCCATAAACGCGCCATGCCAGGGCGAATCATTGGTTTATCGGTCGATAGTCGTGGCAAAGCAGCTTATCGAATGGCATTACAAACGCGTGAACAACATATTCGCCGTGAAAAAGCTATGTCGAATATTTGCACTGCGCAAGTCTTATTAGCCAATATGGCAGGTTTCTATGCCGTGTATCACGGGCCTGTTGGTTTAACAGCGATCGCCGAACATTGCCATCGATTAGCATTAATTTTAGCGTGTCAATTACACGCTTCTGGCATTAGTTTAGTAAATGCCCCAGAGTGTATTTTTGATACTGTCGCGTGCCGAATCGATCAACCCGAAAGCATCCGTCAAGCATTAACTCAGGCAGGCTTCGCTGTTGGGCTGTATCAAGATACCTTGTTATTTTCAATAGGTGAAAGTATCACATGTGACGATATTGCCGACATTATTAGCATTATTCAAAACAGTCCTTGCTCTGTAACTACCCTAAGCAAACTCACATTACCCAACACGCATCTTTTACGCCGCCTCGAGCCGATTTTGACCCAAGCCATTTTCAATAGCCATCATAGTGAAACCCAAATGATGCGTTATTTAAAACGTCTCGAAAACAAAGATATTTCTTTAGTCCACAGCATGATTCCCTTAGGTTCCTGCACCATGAAACTCAATGCTGCCTGTCAATTGGAAGCATTATCTTGGCCTCAATTTGCCCATATCCACCCTTTTGCCCCCAAAGAAACTGTCCAGGGTTATTTAGCATTGATCGACGCTTTAAAAACACAATTAGCGTTGATTACCGGTTTTGACGCTATTTCAGTCCAACCTAACTCAGGGGCTCAAGGGGAATATGCCGGTATTTTAGCGATTCGGCGTTATCAAGCCAGTATCGGTCAAAGCGACCGCAACATTTGCCTTATTCCTAAATCAGCCCACGGCACCAATCCTGCTACTGCACACATGCTAGGTTTAGACGTGGTTGTGATTGGATGTGATCTGCAAGGCAATGTTGATCTCTCTGATTTAAAGCAAAAATGCACTCAGTATCAACGTCAGTTATGTTGTTTGATGATCACTTATCCTTCAACTCATGGTGTCTTTGAAGCGGGCATTAAACACATTTGTCAACTTGTTCATGAAGCCGGCGGTCAAGTCTATATGGATGGCGCCAATCTTAATGCTTTAGTCGGTTTAGTCAAACCGGCCGAATTAGGTGCTGATGTTTCACACATTAATTTACATAAAACCTTTGCTATTCCCCATGGCGGTGGTGGCCCTGGCATGGGACCCATCGGTGTTAAAAGCCATTTAACTGCTTTTTTACCCGATCATTGGGCATTGACAAACCAGGCCGATACGATGGCAGTTAGTGCAGGGCCTTTTGGCAGTGCAGCGATTTTATTGATTTCCTATTTGTATATTTTAATGCTAGGTGAAACAGGCTTAAAAAAAGCCACTCAGACGGCGATTTTGAATGCGAATTATATCGCTCATCGATTAAAAGCATTCTATCCGATCCTCTATACGGGTCAAAACAACCTTGTTGCCCATGAATGCATCATTGATTTACGACCATTGAAAGCAGAAACAGGGATCAGTGAAGTAGATATTGCCAAACGTTTAATGGATTATGGTTTTCATGCGCCAACGATGTCTTTCCCGGTGGCAGGCACCTTGATGATTGAACCGACCGAAAGTGAAGATAAAAATGAAATCGATCGTTTTATTCGCGCCATGATCAGTATTTATCATGAAATTCAACACATCAACATCGGCACATGGGATAAAATTGACAATCCTTTGAAAAACGCCCCGCATACCCTGGCAGATATTTGTGCTTGGGATAAGCCTTATTCCATCGAATTAGCTTGCTTCCCCGCTCCTGAATTAAAAGAGGCTAAAGTTTTCCCCAGTGTCAATCGCATCGATGATGCTTATGGAGATCGGCATTTCACGTGTTCATGTCACTAAAGTAAGGGTGCCAGCGTAGGTCAAAATCGACGTGTTTTGGCCCACGCTTACCCACTAAACACTACAGCATTAATTTAAACATGCTAAACATGGCACCACAGAGAATGACAATAGAAGTGGCACTGACTTTTAACATAAATAATTGCAAATTTTTGGTAATACGCTCTTCGGATTCACGCAATTCAGTACGAATTTGTACTTTTTCAGCTCTGAATTCCGTGGTTAATACCTCCATCTTCCCCATTAAATCACTTTTCAATACGGCATTATCATGTTTTAATTCAACGCGCAAAGAATCAATGCCACGCTTTGATTCAAGACGTAACTCGTTAATATCACTTTTAAGCTCAGTGCGTAACTCGTTAATATCACTTTTAAACTCAGTGCGTAACTCATTAATCTCACTTTTCAATTCAGTGCGTAGTTCATTTATATCACTTTTCAGCTCGGCATGTAATGCACCGATATCACCTTTCAGCTCAGTGCGTAATGCACTGGTATCACTTTTCAATTCAGTGCGTAATTCATTTATATCACTTTTCAGCTCAGTGCGTAATGCACTGATATCCGTTTTCAATTCAAAATAAATTGCGTCAAGATCCGTTTTTTTAGCAAAGCCGCGTTGATCAATTTCAACCATGATTTGTGCAACAATAACCTCGCCGAACTTCCCTGTCTCTTCAGCAATTGCTTCTGCCTGTGGCTGAGTCAATCCTGTCACCCTTAATTTTTTCACCATATCTAAGCGATCATATTTATGCTGCCTAATCGTATTGTGCACCATAACGTCACCCCCATCAAAAACGCTCATGTGGGTAAATTATAAGCATTTCTATGGGAATATTCCATAAATTAAATCAATCAATCAATCAATCGATCATCCCAAAAAACTATGCAGTTGATTTCACCCTAAACCTACCTAACGACCATCAAAGACCCATAACACTTAAGGTTGTTGTATGATAACGCTTTACCTCATCATTAAACGGATTGCACATGCATTGGTTACAAGTCGGACCCACCTTTGTCACTGCTTTTATGGCTTCTCTGGTTGAATTTGTCGAAGCATTGACTGTCATTTTAGCCGTCGGAACGGTACGCGGCTGGCGTCATGCTGTGCTGGGTTCAGCCACAGCGATGCTCCTGCTGTGTTTATGGGTGGCGATTTTTGGTCAAACCCTGGCTCACATCCCTTTAAGCATCATTCAAGGCGTCGTGGGCACGCTGATTTTACTCTTTGGCTTAAGGTGGTTGCGTAAAGCCATTTTACGATCTTTAAGGGTTATTCCTTTCCATGATGAACTTCGTGAATACACGAAACAAAGCTAGCAATTGAACCAATGCGCAGGTAATTACCCCGGTCGTTTCGATAAAATGGCTTTTTTCACTGCCTTTAAAATCGTGATGCTAGAAGGTGTCGAAGTTATTTTCATTGTAATCGCGTTAGGTGCCAGCGGCCACCTTTATAACTCAGCTATTTTCGGTGCTGTAATCGCTTTCCTTTTAGTCTTGATCCTGGGACTTGCTTTACATCGACCCTTAAGTCATATTCCCGAAAACACGTTGAAATGGGGCGTCGGATTATTACTGACGGCTTTTGGCACTTTTTGGGTCGGTGAAAGTTTAGGCTTACCATGGCCTGTTGGTGATGGCTCGATCCTACTCTTGCTCACGCTTTATTTTATCATTGCGCAATTATTAATGCTGGTGCATCAGCGCTTTGCTAAAAAACCACCCAGAACACGAATTAAAACGAACACCCTAGCAACGAATAGCTTTTTAAAAATTGCTCTTACACCCTTATTTAAGTTATTCGTTGATGATGCCAGCCTGGCTATAGGTAGCCTCATTTGGATAGGCTTAAGCTGGTTAATCGTGCCCTACTTAAACCTAACTCAGGTTCTTTTCACAACTATTTTTTGGCTGGGTTTAGCCAGCTTATTGAGTGTCAGTGTGTTAAAAATGCCTCAACATTGTGATTTTAACCATTGATAATACAAGGCAGTGCCTTCAGCAACGGTTTTAAACGCATGGGTATAACCCACGCTACGCAAGGCACTGATATCCGCTTCGGTAAAACTTTGGTAATGGCCTTTTAAATGCTCTGGAAAAGCTACGTAGCTTAAATCCCCGCCACCATGCGCCTTTATCACCGCCTGGGCAATATGATTAAAAGGTTCGCTAGCACCCGTACCGCAATTGAAAATACCGCTGATTTCTGGATGATCCCATAACCATAAATTGACGTTTACCACATCATCGATATAAATAAAATCACGCCGTTGTTCGCCATCGCCATAACCATCACAGCCAGCAAATAATTTAACGCCACCTGTTTGATGGATTTGTTTAAAATGATGCAACGCCACACTTGCCATCGCGCCTTTGTGGGCTTCGTGCGGGCCATAAACATTAAAATACCGCAAACCGATGATTTGACTCTTAACTGTCGGCAATAATTGCCTAACATATTGATCAAATTGCCATTTCGAATAACCGTAGACATTTAACGGTGCTTCATGAGCTAACGCTTCTTTGAAGACTTGATTACCCCCATACACTGCAGCACTGGAAGCATATAAAAACGGAATCCGATGGTCTAATGCATAATGCAATAAGGCTTTGGAATAGGTATAATTATTCGCCATCATGAATTTACCATCCCATTCGGTGGTCGTCGAACAAGCACCTTCATGAAAAATCGCTTCAATCGGATGATCAAAACGATTGTTGACAACAGCATGTAAAAATTCATCCTTGTCTAAATAATCACGAATGCTCAAACCGACGAGATTGGTAAATTTATGACCTTCCGTTAAATCATCGACGACAAGAATATCGCTTTCACCACGCGCATTTAACGCTTTAATAATATTAGAGCCAATAAAGCCTGCCCCACCTGTGACAATAATCATTTAAGATCCTTTGGTTGTTATCGGTTGATATTGGCTAACCACGTGACTCTCTAAGTGAATAACACCTAAAGCTTGATCAAACGTTGCGCCTATCGCCGTCACTTTCACACCCGGTTCAGTGGCAATTAATGGGCTATGGGTGATGGCGATTTTTTTATCGGTATACCACGTCAGTTGGGGTGTTAATAATTGTTTGCCAGCTATCGCTAAGACTTCATGCATATCCACATGCCCTTGCAAATCCAAGTGATCTTTATCCGAAGATAAAATCGCTTTATCCGCCGTCAATTGCCACACAGCACGATTAGCAACCGTGGGATACACTAACACATGCGGTTTGATAAAATGCGTAGTGCGACTTAATGAATAATGTTCAGCACGGGGACTGGTTAAATTTTGCATTAATTGCCCCTGTTCGTTATAACGCAATACCGTTAACTGCTCGGCAATGGTATCGATATAATCGCCTGCCATCAACGGCTTGGCTAAATGGTGTAAGCGCCATTGATACGTTAACGTAGTTGCGATAACAGCGACAATCAACAAGGGTAGCCACCAGCGAATTTCTTGTTTTGCGACCATTCACACATCCCCAAGTAAATAACGGGCCAATTCACGTTCATAATAACCTTTGGCATGCAAAATCAAATCGGCCACTTCCCGCACTGCCCCGTGGCCACCGGTCAATAGCGTTTGATAACGTGCCCGCTGACGAACTGCGAGCACGGCATTGGCAACCGCAATCGGAATACCTACGCGAGTTAAAATCGGTAAATCGGGCCAATCATCACCCATATAAGCGACTTCTTCAGGCTTAAGCTGTAATGTGTCGATTAATTGCTGGTAAACAGGAAGTTTAGCGTGCGCACCTTGATAAATATGGGTGACGCCTAAGGATTGCATCCGCCATTCCACCAAAGCACTGGCACGCGACGTAATCACGGCAATTTGCACGTCGCAACGCATCAATAAGCGAATGCCCATGCCATCTTGAACAGAAAACGCTTTTTGTTCTTCTTGCTGGTCAGAAAAATACAATTGACCATCGCTTAACACGCCATCCACATCGAGAATGAGTAATTTAACATCAGCCCAAGGAATCGGGTTATTCAGTGTGCTCGGGTTCATACATTTTAACCTGTTTATTCGCTAATAATAAGTACGCAGCGGGAATAATAAATAACGTAAAACACGTGCCAATCCCCATGCCAGCCACAATCACCCAACCTAATTGACGACGGCTTTCTGCCCCTGCCCCTGCCGCTAAAATCAATGGCACTGCCCCTAACACCATCGCTGCTGTAGTCATCAAAATGGGCCTTAAGCGAATCGCACAAGCACCCATCAATGCTTCCATCACCGCCAAACCTTGATGATAACGACGCTGTTCGGTAAATTCAACGATTAAAATTCCATGCTTGGTGATTAAACCAATTAACGTAATTAACCCGATTTCCGTATAGATATTCATAGTGCAATGCGTCACGTGCATGACGGCTAGAGCCCCAAACAGTGATAATGGCACACTCAACATAACAATCAACGGATTACGAAAACTTTCAAATTGGGCAGCCAACACTAAAAAAATAAACAGCAAAGCATAAGCAAAAGTTTGACTCATCGCCCCTTGAGATTGCATGAATTGCCGTGATTGCCCCGCATAATCGATATTAACCGTCGTTGGCAATGCGTTTAACGTTACGGTTTTAAAAAAACGCAAGGCTTGACCTAAAGTATAACCCGGTGCTAAACCAGCATTGATTGTCACCGCCCGTTGCTGTTGAAAATGCGGCAATAATTGCGGCGTTACTGAAGCGGTGGTACTGGCAATACTGCCAAAAGGTACGGTTTGATTCGCGGCAGTTTTTATCGGGAGTTGCAATAATTGTTCAGGGTTTTGACGAAATTCCGCAGCCAATTGGGGAATAATGGGGTAACTCTGGCCTTGCATTTCAAAATAACCGCTGGTTGGTTCACCCAATAATAAATTCAAGGTAGTGCCGATACTTGCCATATCAATACCAAGGCTATTGGCTTTATCGCGATCGATATGCACTTGCACTTGCAATTGATCCACTTGTAAATCACGGTCGATATTCACCAAGCCAGGATTTTTACGGGCTGCAGCCATTAATACCTTAGCGGCATTTTCCAGTGATTCATAACTGCCCATCGTCTTTAACACAAAACTGACCGGACTATTACCCGAAGCTCCCGGCAATGGGGGTGGGCTAAAGGGAAAGGCTAAGACCCCGGGAATATTCAGCATGGGTGGCATTAAACCGTGGATGATTTCTGCAGCACTGCGTTTGCGTTCTGCCCATGGTTTTAGGGTTAAAAAGCTAATCGCACTGTTCACATTGCTCGGATAACCGTTGATAATACCGTAATTAGCGCGTTCAGGCACCGATTCAAAAATCTTTCCCAATAATGCTGTGTTTTTTTCAGTATAAGCTAAATTCGCTGATGTCGGCCCCCGGACAATACTCACAATCACCCCTTCATCTTCACTCGGCGCTAATTCTCCCGGTAAACTCACAAATAACCACCAACAACTGCCATAAATAATGAAAGCAAATAATGCCACCCACGGCAAATGCTCGAGCACTTTAGCCAATCCCTGTCGATAATAGTGACTCAAGCGCACAAAAAAATGATCCACTCGCGTACTGAAGGAAGCACTAGACTGAATAAGCAATAATTTCGAACACATCATCGGCGACAGCGTGAGGGCAATAAAACCGGAAATCAACACCGCTGCCGCTAACGTGAAAGCAAATTCACGAAATAAAATCCCAGTCATCCCAGAAGTTAAACCAATGGGTGCATAAACGGTCGCTAAAGTAATGGTCATCACAATAATCGCAAAACTGATTTCGCGCGCACCTACTAAAGCCGCTTGCCTAGCGCTCAAACCTTCTTCCATATGCCGATAAATATTCTCTAACACCACGATCGCATCATCGACCACCAAACCAATCGCCAATACCCAAGCTAAAAATGTCAAACTGTTTAAGCTATAACCTAAATTCAACATTAAAGCCGCTGCGCCTAATAACGATAACGGAATAGTTACAATCGGTATTAACACTGCTCGCCATGAACCTAAAAATAAAAAAATCACGGCTAACACTGCCACAGCTGAAATGCCAATGGTGAGCAAAACTTCATCAAGAGACGATTGAATGAATCGAGAAGCATCCCACAGCATCGTGCTTGTCATGCCTTTTGGCAAACCATGCTGAATCATCGGCAACGCTTGACTGACTGCTTTAGCAATCAACAAAGGATTGCCAGAGCTGGTGGGAGTAATGGCAATGATGGCAGTTACATGACCATTAATTCTACTGGAAGCGTTATAGGATTGGGAACCCAGTGTCGCTACCCCAACATCGGCTAAGCGCAACAAATCCCCCTTAGCCGTGGTACGTACGACCAAGTTATTAAACTGTTGTGGCGTTTGAATAGCAGTATCTGCCACCATATTCACCACTTGCCAAGGCGCTTGCAATTGACCTACAGCACTTTGCACATTATTCATTAACAATGTGTGATTAATATCATCCGCACTGACCTGTTGTGCTGCCATTTTATGTGGGTCAAGCCAAATGCGCATGGCATACCCAGGTGCCCAGACTTGCACATTACCCACATCAGGTAAACTGGCAAATGGCGGCCTTACAAAGCGTTGCAAATAATCACCAATCACCACTTCCGAGAGTTGATTACTACTAAAAGCCAGATACATAACGGGATTGGCATTAGGATCGACTTTATTAATCACTGGATCACCGATGCCTTGGGGTAATTGATAACGGATCGAAGACACGGCATTACTCACATCGGTATTGGCTTTATTGATATCTGTGCCTAATTTAAACTGAACTGTAATAACACTTTGACTTTGAGAACTGCGGGATTGAATAAAATCAATGCCACTGATGCCATTTAAACTGCTTTCAATAGGGCCTGTAACATAAGCTTCCATCAATTCAGGACTGGCACCTGAATAAACGGTGCTAACACTGATCACACTGGTATCGATCATTGGAAATTGCCGCAACGGCAATTGCAAAAAAGCCATCAAACCCAATAAAAAGACCAGCAAACTTAAAACGGTCGCAAACACCGGTCGTTTAATGAAAATATCGGTAAAACTAGTCATGAAGATCAACAATTCCAATAAATACACTGATCCTAGCAAAAAATGACGCTTGATGCGACCCAATCCGTCTCAATTAACTTTTTAAACCCTAACATCAAGAGATTATTATCGTTCAATTTAACAAAAGACTATGCTAAAGTGAACTTTTTTATGTGAATTGCCATGTCTTTAATTGCTGCGCTGCAAATGGTTGTCGGACCGAGCGTCAAAGATAATTTAGCCCAAGCTTCACTCCTTATCCACCAAGCAGTCGACCAAGGTGCTAAGTTAGTAGCTTTACCAGAAATGTTTGCCATAGCAGGCGTTGATTTCCGCGCTAAATTAGCGATTGCAGAAACCTATGGCGCAGGTCCCATTCAAGATTTTTTAAGTCATCAAGCCCAGCGCCACCAAATAAGCATCGTCGCGGGAACGCTGCCGATAAGTAGTGTAAATCCGAACAAAGTTCGCGCGGCGTGCTTAGTTTATGATGCTGAGGGTCAATGTATCGCACGCTACGACAAAATTCACTTGTTTGATGTCGTGATTTCAGAGACTGAATCCTATTGCGAATCAAGCACCACGGAAGCGGGCAATCAACGCATCGTAATCGATACCCCCGTGGGTAAGCTTGGCTTAGCCGTGTGTTACGATCTTCGTTTCCCAGAATTATTTCGGCTATTGAGTCAACAAGGTGCGGAAATTTTTATACTACCGGCTGCTTTCACAGTTAAAACCGGCCTTGCACATTGGGAAGTGCTATTGCGCGCTCGCGCGATTGAGAATCTTTGCTATCTGGTTGCCCCTGCACAATGTGGGACTGCTTTAAATGGTCGCAGCACCTATGGCCATTCGATGATCATCGACCCATGGGGTGAAATCCTCTCTGAAGCACCATGCGATCAACCTGCTTTCATCAGCGCTGAAGTGGATTTAGCTTATTTACATCATGTTCGTAAAAAAATGCCTATTTTTGAACATCGAAAAGACTTAAACACCCACGAGATACTAAACGCCTAAGCCTTTGGGGTTATTTTGCATAAAACCAAACGAATGACAGTGCTTGCCCTGAAAGATTATTAAAGAGATCTACCCAGATAGCCTATTTTTTATTGGCGCAAACGTCCGACGGTGGACCGGTAAGACACCGTGCAGCGCGATGGCTGCTCGGTGTTGCTTGGTAGGATAACCTTTGTGCTGAGCAAAACCATAATTGGGATATAAAGTATCGAGCACCACTAATTGCTGATCTCGCGTCACTTTAGCTAAAATAGAAGCGGCAGAAATCGCGGGAATCAACGCATCACCGCCAATGATGGCTCGCATCGGTGCCAGAGTGCACACTGGGCACCGATTACCATCGATGAGGATTTCATCAGGAATCATCGTTAAACCTGCCAGTGCGCGTTGCATCGCTAGCAGCGTGGCTTGTAAAATATTGAGCTCATCGATTTCTGTACAGCTCGCTTCGCCAATAGCATACGCTAATGCGTGTTGAGTGATTTGAATGAATAATGACTCCCGCTGAAGGGCCGTTAATTGTTTTGAATCGTTTAATCCTAAAATGGGCTTAGCAGGATCTAAAATAACCACCGCTGCGATCACAGAACCGGCTAATGGACCCCTGCCTGCTTCATCAACGCCTGCAATTAACATGAAATATTTCCTTAGACGGTGTAAAATAGTGGCAATTATAGCGGGTTTAGATTGATGAAAAAGTATATGTGCATGATTTGTGGGTGGATTTACGATGAAGCTAATGGCTGGCCAGACGATGGCATCGCACCTGGCACCCAATGGGCTGATATTCCCGATACATGGGTGTGTCCCGATTGTGGGGTTGGCAAAGAAGACTTTGAAATGGTGGAAATCGATTAAGGAAAGGCTAACATGCTAAAATTTTCTATGCTTATTTTTTTAGGCAGTGGCATCGGTGGTACCTGCCGCTTTTGGCTAGCTAATTGCATTTACCATTTATTGGGTCGACACTTTCCTATCGGAACCCTATTTGTTAATGTTACAGGATCATTTCTGATGGGGTTTTTATTTGTACTCTTTTCAGAACGCTTAAACATTCCCGCCCCTTTTTATCAACCGTTATTTTTAGTGGGTTTGTTAGGTGGCTACACGACCTTTTCATCGTTTTCCATAGAAACCGTGAATCTTATTCAAGCTGGCAATATTAGCTTTGCTATGTTAAATGTTTTATTAAGTTTACTCGTGTGTTTAAGCGCAACATGGGTTGGCATTATTCTTGGAAGATTATTATGAATACCCTTAAAGTAAGAATGGTTCGCGTCTATTTAACCTCCACTAAAAAAAATACCGATAAAATCATCCAACACTTAAAAACAGAATTAACCATTCGCGGGGTGACCTTATTTCGTGCCATTGAAGGCTATGGCAGCTCTGGTGAACACAATGCCACGATGATGGATATTTTAATGGAATTACCCTTAGTACTCGAATTTTTTGATGAAGAAATTAAAGTCAATCAAGCACTCGAGTATTTAACCCTGTTAGTTACCCCAAAACATATTGTGTATTGGGATGCGCTCGTCAATGCTTAACGCACCCCTCTATTATTCCAGTCGCGCTCTAAAAGTCAAAAGACTTAAGCATGTCACGACCGTTTATGGCCTACCTACGGATACAGTCGCTACCTGATCATTCCCAGCCGCTTTTTGGGGTAAGCTTTCCTGAGCGCGGGTCAATTCACCGGCATGCGCCTGGGTCAGTTTAGCGACCCTAGCAGAAGATACCGGTGCATGCACAGCTGTCGCCAATGGTTGCGGCACTTCTCGTTCTTTACTAGTATCAGCTGGACTAGCAAACGCTGGTTGATTATTAGTAGGTGGATGAGGAATTTGCCTCGCATCAGCTTGTTTTGGTGCAAAATGATGGTAAAGCGCTTGAAAGAGTTTAAAAAACAGCATCGCCGCAGCAACGGCAAACAGCAGCATGGCAGAGGCAATGGCTTCGAAATCATTCGCTGGCTTTTTATCCGACCGATGCAGCCGCAGCAATGAATCCAACGTATGATTGAGCGCATGTTCAATATCCATCAAGACGTGTTCAAATTCGTGAGGAAAATTTTTTGGCAGTGTTGCTGTTTGTTGCTCTTCATAGTCAGAGTCGTCACGTGGGGGCAAAACGCTTTGTGACGTCTTATTGTCTTTGAGTAATTCAATTTCCATTATCTTCCCCTTTATATTCCCAAATGTCGTGAGTGTGATTGTAATTCACATTTTTTATTCGTAAGCGCCAAAGTCTAAAAAACCGTGACAATGCAGCACAATGCCAAAAAATCGTTTATGATTGAGACTTAGTGTTTATCTTGAGTTTTTTATGGCAACTATTCCTCATTGGCTTAATGGCTATGCTGTTCACACTGAAGCCACCAGACAATTACCCGTTCATAATCCTGCTACAGGGCAGGTTATTCACCACGTCAACCTAGCTGATAGTGACTTAGTGAATCAAGCCGTTCAAATGGCTAAAAAGGCATTTCCTGACTGGTCAGCAACCCCTGCGATTAAACGGGCACGCATCTTCTTCAAATACAAAGCATTGCTGGATAAAAATATCGATGTCCTTGCACGCTTAGTATCGGAAGAACACGGTAAATTACTCGATGATGCCCGTGGATCTGTGCTGCGTGGTATCGAAGTAGTGGAATTGGCTTGCGGTGCCCCGCAATTATTAAAAGGCTGGTTTTCAGAAAATGTCGCCACCGATGTCGATTGCACTACTCTGCGCCAAGCATTGGGTGTTTGCGTTGGCATTACCCCATTTAATTTTCCAGCCATGATTCCTTTATGGATGTTTCCACTCGCTTTGGTGTGTGGCAATACTTTTGTATTAAAGCCTTCGGAAAAAACCCCTTCTTGTCCTTTAAAATTGGTGGAATTATTGTATGAAGCAGGTTTGCCCGAAGGGGTGCTCAATCTCATCCAGGGGGATAAAGTAGCGGTTGAGGCTTTAATCACCCATCCTGATGTAGCCGCGATTAGTTTTGTCGGTTCCAGCACTGTCGCTGAATCCATTCACAAAACCGGCATTGCTCATGGTAAACGCGTCCAAGCCTTTGGCGGCGCTAAAAATCATGCGGTGGTTATGCCTGATGCTAATCTGGATCAAGCCGCTGAAGCGATTGCCGGAGCCGCTTTTGGTTCAGCGGGTGAGCGTTGCATGGCGCTGTCAATTGCCGTGGTCGTAGGCCAAAAGACCGCAGATCAATTCGTCGCTAAATTAACCACACGTAGCCAACGCGTCACATTGGGCGCTCAAGATGAAAAAAATGCTGACATGGGTCCGTTGATCAGCCATGAACACCTAAAAAAAGTCACCCACTATTTAGACATAGGTCTCTCTGAAGGTGCTAACTTGCTGGTTGATGGTCGCTTAGTGACCCATAGCAATCCTCTCAATCAACAAGGCTATTATCTCGGGGCTTGCTTATTCGATCATGTCAATGCTCATATGCGCATTTATCAAGAAGAAATTTTTGGTCCCGTACTTGGCATTGTCCGGGTCAATAATTTTCAAGAAGCGCTGGATTTAGTTAATAGCCATCCTTATGGCAATGGCACAGCCATCTTTACCCGCGATGGCGATACCGCGCGCACCTATGCTTCCCAAGTACACGTTGGGATGGTCGGCATCAATGTACCCATTCCTGTCCCGGCGCCTTTTCATGCCTTCGGTGGCTGGAAAAAATCCATTTTTGCTGATATCGCTATGCATGGCACCGAAAGCATTCAATTTTTTACCCGATTAAAAACAATTACCACCCGTTGGCCAGCGCATGGCGTGCGTGACAATCAGGCATTTAACATGAAAAGTTCTGCCGATATTTCACCAATGACCGCTGAGGAATTCCCATGAAAATAGGTTTTATCGGTTTAGGCCACATGGGATCCCCCATGGCGACCCGTCTTTGTCAAACAGGTTTCGATGTCACCGTGTTTGATTTAATACCCACTGCCGTGGCTACGCTGGTCAAGGTGGGCGCCACTGCGGCGGTAGATATTGCCAGTTTGGCACAACATTGCGCTATCATTATCACCATGCTACCGCAAGGTGAGCATGTTGAAGCCGTTTACCTGGGTGAAAATGGCTTATTTGCCCATGCTAAAGTAGGCACACTTTTTATCGATTGCTCTTCTATCGGCGTCGATACAACGCGGCAATTGGCAAGTTTGGCAACCCGTCAAGGTTACTCTCACTTAGATGCGCCAGTATCCGGCGGCATGAGTGGCGCTATCAATGGTACACTTACGTTTATGGTGGGTGGCAAGTTTAACGATTTCAATCAAGCAGCTTCAGTGTTTGCCGCAATGGGTAACCACTGTGTTCATGCCGGTGACCATGGCAATGGTCAAGCTGCTAAAATTTGCAATAATATGCTCTTGGGTATTTCGATGATCGCTACGTCAGAAGCTTTTGTGTTAGCCAATAAACTGGGCTTAGATAAGCAAGTGTTTTTTGATATCGCTGCCAATGCTTCAGGACAATGTTGGTCACTGACCCAGTATTGCCCCGTACCTGGGCCGGTCCCCTCTTCCCCTGCTAATCACGACTATCAACCCGGCTTTAGCACCGCGATGATGTTAAAAGATTTACGCTTAAGTCAAGCGGCGGCAGCCAAGGTTGGCGCTAGCACACCGCTTGGTGCACAAGCAACGGCGCTTTATACCCTCTTGAATAACCATGGCTTAAATCAAGCCGATTTTTCAGCCATCATTAAACTTTTACAAGGTGATCTCACTTAACATGGCAGCTTCTAAAAAAAATACCCGTTCAAAAACCCCAAAAACTCCAAAAACCGCTAAAAGCACACTTAGTCATAAAACGACTCACTTAAGCTTACGCTTGCGTGAAAGTGTGTTAATCATCGGTATCGCTCTAAGCGGCTATTTACTCAGCGTCTTAATTGGCTTGCAAACAACCACCAATAATAATGGTGGTTCGTTTGGCTTTTTTATCGCTCACAGCTTAATGGCTGCTTGTGGCTATCTAGCATTCCTTATTCCCCTCGCGCTCTTGTATGCCAGTTACTTGATTTTTCGTACCGCGATTTTTGTAGCATCTGAAGCTTATCCGAAACTCTTGTGGCGTTTAATCGGTTTTAGTTTTACTTTACTCAGCCTGTGTTCTATTTTTGATATCGGCATCGATCCTATCCAACACAGTATCAGTGCGGGTGGCTACCTCGGTGCTTGGTTTTGCAATTTATGGTTTGATTGGTTTGGTTTAAGTGGCAGTATCGTGATTTTAATCACGCTATTTTTAACTGGCATCAGCCTTTTCACCGGTTTATCCTGGCTAAAAGCCTTTGAATATTTAGGGAAAGGTTTATTATTATTAATCCTCAGTACCATCGCGCTCATCATTCATTGTCAACAACGTTGGAAAAATCGTAAAATTGCCCGCACACTCGCACAAGCACCCAAAGCTAGCAAGCCAACGCCTCAAGCCTTTGATAAAAAAATCGCCGCCATCAGCGTGCCACCGAAAATCATGCCCTCCATAAAAGTCGTCGAGCCATCGGCACGCGCTACCCTTGATCGTCAAGCGACACTTTTTAAGCATTTAGATAATGCCACCTTGCCTTCATTGACTTTACTCGACCCACCCGATCCTGTTATTCGCCATACTGTCTCAGCAGCAACTTTAGAATTAGTTTCGCGTGATGTCGAAGCGCGTTTATTAGAATTTGGTATCGAAGTGCAAGTGGTGGCAGTCCACCCAGGGCCGGTGATCACCCGTTTTGAAATGCAATTAGCTCCCGGCATTAAAGTCAGTCGCATCAGTACCCTGGCTAAAGATTTGGCGCGTTCACTCTCTGTCACCAGTGTGCGTATTGTCGATGTTATTCCAGGTAAAACCACTGTCGGCCTTGAAGTGCCCAATGAACACCGCGAAATTGTCCGTTTATCGGAAGTGTTGGCATCCCAACCTTATGATCAAGCCAAATCACCCTTAAGTTTAGCGTTGGGCAAAGATATTTCCGGCAATCCCGTTATCGTTGATCTCGCTAAAATGCCGCATTTATTGGTAGCTGGCACGACAGGATCTGGCAAATCAGTCGGTCTAAATGCAATGATTTTAAGCTTACTGTTTAAAGCGACACCGAGTGAAGTACGCTTGATCATGATCGATCCGAAAATGTTGGAATTATCGATTTATGAAGGTATTCCTCACTTATTAACGCCCGTTGTCACCGATATGCGTGAAGCTGCCAATGCCCTGCGCTGGTGCGTGGCAGAAATGGATCGTCGTTATAAATTAATGGCAGCTTTAGGGGTGCGTAATTTAAGTTCTTACAATGGCAAAGTCTTGGATGCTGAAAAAGCCGCTACGCCTTTGATCGATCCTTTATGGAAACCGACAGGACAGCCTGGTGAAACACCCAGCCTTCTTAGTACCCTGCCATGGGTAGTGGTGATTGTCGATGAATTTGCCGATATGATTATGGTTGTCGGTAAAAAAGTGGAAGAATTGATTGCCCGCATTGCGCAAAAAGCGCGGGCAGCAGGGATTCATATGATACTCGCCACCCAAAGACCTTCAGTGGATGTGATCACCGGTTTAATCAAAGCCAATGTGCCGACGCGCATCGCTTTTCAAGTGTCATCCCGGATCGATTCACGCACGATTTTAGATCAACAAGGAGCGGAACAATTATTGGGCCACGGTGATATGCTGTATTTAGCGCCCGGTACTGGCTTACCGATTCGTGTTCACGGCGCCTTTGTTGATGATCCTGAAGTCCATCGGGTAGTCGCTGATTGGCGCTCGCGTGGCGAACCAGAATACTTATTAGATGTTAGCGTCAGTTATGATCCAGCGGATATGGAAAGTGATGCTACGGGCAACAGTGAAGCGGATCCTTTGTATGATCAAGCAGTGCAAATTGTGTTGGAATCAAGGCGCGCATCAATTTCGAATTTACAGCGGCGCTTAAAGGTGGGTTACAACCGTTCAGCACGTTTAATCGAAGCGATGGAAGCTGCCGGTTTGGTGAGTGCGATGGAAAGCAATGGCAATCGCCAAGTCTTAGTGCCAGAGCGTTAGTCCCCATAATAGGAAGTGCTTCAAGAGGCACTTCCCATTACCCTATAGAGAAGTTAGTAACCAATAGCACCTTCAGGTACAGGTTGCGTCTGAATATTTACCGTAACATTATTCGTACCCGTAATACTCGCTGTAGAACCCGAAGAGCCTAAGCCTTGTGTTGGACTGGTAGACGGCGTCGCACCACTAAGCGCATTAAACGTAGCACCGACTTCATTTTGCACTGCTTCAACTTTATCCATTTTTTTAATATATGGCATAATTATTTCCTTTACTTTTATTGGTTTAGAAATAGCACTGCTGGGTGCATACAGCGCTTTTAAAAAAACGCCTTAGCTCGATACTAGCTAATGCACTTTAAAAAAGCAAGGGTTAATGGAAGATTTTTTTTAAAATACATAATCCACCTAAACCATAAAAAAAAGACTCGCCATTTCAGCCCTATTTTCAAGCAACAAATAATGAAAATTCAAGCCAGATAGGCTCTTTACGCCATTCAAAAAAAATAAACGCAATATGCTTATAAAATCAACAATAGGACTTGACGACTAGTAGCATAGCGACTTTGCGCCATGACCCCCGAGCTTTTCCACAGCGTTATCCACAGGGATTGTGGGCAATAATGCCCCTTATTAAAAAAGATTAGTTCCTAAGGGTAAGACCACAAAAATAATCCGTGATTTTTTTAAATTTTAGACTCACGCACGCCTCCCAGAATTACTCATGCTATAGTTGAAACGCCGCCATAAATAAGCAGGGAGGTTACGATGGATTTAAACCAACAACAGTGTCAAGCATGCGAAGGCGGCGTTAAAGCTTTAACAGCCAAGGAAATTCAAGCCTTAAAAGAACGCGTGCCTTTGTGGCAAGTCAAGGCAGAAGGCACTGCCCTTGAGCGCCACTTCACCTTCAAAAGTTTTTTAGCCACCATGGCTTTCGTCAATGCTGTGGCTTATCTTGCCCACCAACAGCAACATCATCCAGATATCCAGGTGGGGTATAATGGTTGCACCGTGACTTATTCTACCCATGCCATTGGTGGCTTATCGACGAACGATTTTATTTGCGCTGCTAAAGTAGATGCGTTATTATGAATTTTTAATTCATTTGTAATGGTATGAATACTGCCCTGTTAGTCATCGATTTCATCAACGACATTGTCAATCCTTTAGGTAAAATACCGAGTTGTGCCGCTCAAGTAATTGAAAAAAATACCATTAAACAAGCCAATAAAGCCATTCATTTTGCCAGAAGTCAACATTGGTTAGTGCTACCCATTAAAGTCGGCTTTTCTGTAAATTATGCAGAAATGCCTAAAAACTCCCCTATTTTTAGCAAAGCACAGCAATTTCAGGCCCTGGCATTAAATCAATGGGGTACAGAATTTGACACTGAACTCGCCATAGCCTCAACCGATTGTGTGATTATCAAACATCGGGTTAGCCCTTTTCATGGCACCCAACTGGATTTAGTGTTAAAAACTCAAGCGATTGAACGTTTGGTGGTGTGCGGCGTCAGTAGCGCTTGGGCCATTCAAGCGGCCGCTCGTGAAGGCCATGATCGCGATTATTCAATCGTAATTTTAGAAAATGCGTGCGCTGCTGCCAGTGAACAAGAACATGGCATTGCCATGGAACAATTAGCCCGGATCGCCACCATTATTCACACTGATGCTTTAGCGACACTGTAAGTTATGTTAGCACTGCTCAGGAAAACCCTTAACAGCCTCAAAGCTCAAGTCATGTGGCCAGAATTAGGCTTAGCAACGTTAAGTTTACTGCCACTCATTATAGCGGCTTGCTACGCTCATAATTTATTATTTTTAAAACTCGGCTTAATCAGTATTTCCTTGTTTATTGCAGCTAATCGCGTCAAATACCATGCCCCGGTAATCTGTTTACACTTTTTATTGATTTTATTCACGTTTAGCCTTTTATATTGGTCTATTCATTGCTGCGCCATTATCTTTGTCACTGCCTGTGCCTTAATGGCGTTTGGCTGTGTGTATATCACTCAATTGGGTGATAAATTGCGTACTTTAGGCAATTACACGTTTATTCCAGCCGTTTATCTTGCCTGTGAAATTCAATACAGTGTAGGGCCACAAGCATGGCGCACCACGTATTGGCAATTTTTGAAAATAACCCCGTTAGCGTTAGCCTCAGTCCTCTTACTCTATTATGCGTGCCATAATGTTTGGGCAACCAATTCAAAAAAAATCTCTATCTTGTCTAAATCCATAAAACACTACTGGTTAATTCACGACAGTGGCACCATCAGTCGCAATTGGTTACCTTCCAGTATCGCTATCTTTATCGGTGTGTTTATCGCAGCATCCTTAGCTGTTTTAGGTCATATAGCCAGTCCTGAATGGTTGATTTGGTCGACAGCTAGCGTGATTAGCGCTGAATTGATTATTTCGCGCATGAAATTTATACAGCGGATCGTTGGCGCCTTAGTGGGAATTACAGTTGGTCTAAGCCTATGCCCATTCATTGCCCAAACGCCATTAACCTATTCGCTAGCCGTTTTGGGTATCATGTTGACGTTAACGTGCTTCAAACGTTATTTTCTTAGTTTCAGCAGTCGCTGTTTTTTTATCACCCTCGCCGCTTATGCGATTTCTCATTCAGAACATCTGGCGTTAATTCGCATCCAAAATATTTTCTTAGGTGGCATTATCGGCATCCTGAGCCTTTATTTTAGCCACTCTGTACTCAAGAAAATGCAACGGCAGCACAATAAACACCACGTTGACAACGGTTTGTAACACTTAAGCTAATGTTAAGCTTGTGCTAGTAAACTTGTTCACTTAACAATAACAACATCCAGTCAATTAGCGCTAAGTTTCTCACTCGGCGCATACTGGGCGAATAGCAATAATTAAAATACATCGAGACGCTGAAACATGTTTAACTATTTCCACTGTCATTTTTTTTCCCCAGCTAACAGAAATCATCATAAAATTCATCCTAAGCCTGAAGCAAATCGGTCTATTTTAACAAATCTTAGACGCGCTAATGCCGCTCTTTTTTCAACCCCTGCGACTACTCAGCCAAACAACCCCTATGCCGTCCCTAAACCCACCCAACCGATTCCCTTTTTAATGAGCCGTGATTTACATCCAACTCACTGTGAATTGTATGCCATTGAAATGGTCCATTTTTGCATGCTATTAGAAAAAACTCTGCGATTAACGTTTTCGGAACAAGAAGCTGCCTACAACGCTTTCAATCATGAATTTAATAACACGCTAATTACGGTTGCACCTAAAAAGCATATTAATTATAACGGTGAATTCGGTCCAGTCGGTCAACTTGGTGAAAATTATATCGAGGATTTATGCGAAAAATCGCTTTTATCGATGCCAGCTTATTCCGTGGCACAGCAAAATTTAACTGCTGCGATCATTAACATTCATCACACGATGAATCATAATCGAAACACCCATCACCTTGTTTATCACCAACCTCGACATGCGATTGAAGTATTGAAAGATTTACATTATTTATTGAACCTTAAGCCAGAAAAATACGCCAGCATGCATTGGCTAGCTATTTTATCTGGCCTAAGTCACGACGTTAAATTTACCCAACAACGCATTATTGATGAAAAAGACAGCAGTATTTTTTTAGGGTGCTTTCTTAATCCTATTTTAGAAAAATTAACACCCCATCATCGCACTATCATTCAAGACACTATTTATTTACTGATCAACGGAGGCACTATTCCCTGCTTTCTTGCTAAGAAAGACTTTGTCCAAGTGCAAGCCAATGTGGTTAACTTCGGCGGACTCGCCATTGAATTTATGAGTCAACACCAACCGGAAATAACTTCCAGCGCAGAGACTTCTACGTTAATCCATGTAATGCATTTACTGAATATTGTGGATATGCAACGCACCTCCCTTCCTTGTCTTTATGCCAATCAAGCTGTTTATAATAATAAAGCCTGGGATAAATTAACACCCTTTTTGAAAGCAAAGCTGATTTATTTCTGTTAGCTAAAAACACCGCTCTGTATCAACAAGGTTTAAAACCTCGCACCATTATCTGGACAGTCCAAGCCATAACTCACTTAAGTAAAGAAATCCTTGGGGGGATTGCTTTTGCTCAGCTCATGCATCATAGTTGCCAAAATATGCAGATGAAAACAACCGGCCATTTTTTTGAAGAAACGGTGTTTATGCAAGATACGTGGTTAGAACATGCCCAAGTATTACAAAATCTGCATGGCTATTTAGAGGATTTAACAACGACACCTCGGCAAAAAATAGAGTTAATCTCTGCACTCACGCAAATTGCTGCCGATCAATCAGGCGCCCTATTTACGCTTCACGATATTCAAAGCATAAGTGACACGGTACTAGATTCGTTAGATAAGAAAAAAAATCACCTGCAAAATCTTTCCTTGTCACTGAGTATTTAAATAGGCTAACAAAGTCTGTACTGCTTCCAGATAACCGTGTTCTTTTTTGCCACTGATCACACCCACACAAGCAGGGCTAATAACCGAGTGTTGTCGCCATGCTTCGCGTTGACTGAGATTTGATAAGTGCACTTCGATCGTTGGTAATTGACTGTCGAGAATCGCATCGTAGAGCGCATAACTGCCATGGCTAAAGGCGCCTGGATTGATAATTAACCCTGCGCATTGCGCCGCTTCTGTTTGTAGGGTATCGATCAAACAGCCTTCGTGATTGGATTGATAGGCTACCATCGCACAGTGATGTCGCGCTAATTCCCGTGCCGTTAATTGCTCCAACTCCATTAAGGTTAAAGAACCATAATGTTCAGGAGCACGCCGGCTGAGTAAATTCAAATTCGCACCGTGCATTAAAAGTATTTTTTTCATAAAAGACATGTCTTTTTTTCAGCCAATACCGTACTATACAGACTGTAATCATTTTATTCCAGACACCCATGGAGGGTAAATACATGAAAATCAAACAGCTCGTTACACTAGTCATCACCACCGCAGCCTTGACTGTAAGCTTTGCACAAAGCGCAACAGCACAAAAAATGAAAAATGAAAAGAGCTCTACATTAAAAAGGCCTGTGACTTTAAGCGATATTCAATCTTTAAATGAGCAATGCCAAAATGCACAAAACCTTGGAGGGTGTGCCACTGCATTTAATCACTTAGGTCGCCAAGTGTTGAACATTTCTTTTTTACCAGTTACACCAAATAATGTTGAACAATTCTGGGCTGTATGTAACAAACCTGATTACGTGAAAGATGGGAAATTGGAAACGGCTCGCTGTGCCGCAACGATTACCACTATTTTGCAAAACCATATTAAGAAGATAATATTTACAGTGAGTGCTGCTGATGTTGGGGAAGTACAAACAGCTCTTTTTGGCTCTGATTTTGCTGGTGTCAGTACAACTGTTACTGGCTATTTCAACAACCCAACTTATTCCCTTGGTAGAGGTTTTGCCAATCCTCCAACTAAAAAATAATAAACCCTAAACTTATGGCGAGCATGGTTTTCTTGCCATAAGTTTACCTTGCCTTACCGACTAACGCCGATTATTTGCATTTCCCTAACGTAATGAAAAAATTTTTCTCTCGCCATCGCGTTATTAATAATAGTTATGACCACGGTGCCGTGCACCGTAATTTTGATAAAGATCGCCACCATATTTTTGCCAACGTACAACAGTTAGCCTGTTGGCAATTGCAATCAACGCTATTTGCAACAACATCTCAGCTTGCGCCTATCCTAGCGATTGATATTGGCTGCGGTACTGGCAATATGTTAGTAGCAGTGACTAAATTCGTTAACTGCCAAAAAATGTATGGCGTCGATTTATCGGCAGCGATGCTAAGCCTTGCTAAAAAAAACTACCCGGCCTCAACACCATTTGCGATAGTGCCGAAAATTTAGCCACCCATTTTCCTAAGCCGATTGCTGACCTCGTTTTGGTGCATTTTTTATTTGCTTATATCGATTACCGACAATTATTGGCAAAAACGGCAGCTATTAGCAAAAAAGATGGCTTGATTTCTATCTGCACCACTACCGGTAATTCTTTTCAACAATTACGAACAGCAGGCACCACCAAAATTGCTCGTTTTGTCTGTCGTCTTTTTAACGTAAAGCCTACTGAAATTCTAGATCAATACGCTGCTTTAATGCCCAACAACAGTGCATGTTTGCAAAATGCTGTGCAAGAAGCAGGTTATGATGTTTTAAGCCATGACATCCACCATTTGCGTATTTCTGTCGCCACGTGGCGCGAAGCGTGGGATTTTATGCATAATGCCGGTTGGTTTGTCGAAGCGTTACACCGCTATCAATTAAGCAAATATAAAATCGCTATTATGTTTACTATCGCTAAATTCACTGGTTTATTACCGTTAACAAAAGGTCGCATCGAAGACACTATGGAATTTGTGGTTTTAACAGCAAAACGCCGCTAATTGTTTATGCAATTCCCGTGCAAACACCCTATTGATCAGCCTTCGCATCAAAAATCGCCAAAGCCATAGTTTTTTGTCTAAAAATATGGTATTTTTAGGTCAAAGTGGTTTATTATGACACCAATGATAATACAAATTAAAAGGTAAGATTATGGGCGGAATACTTGGATATATTTTTGGCGAAAAAAAACAGGCTACATCAAAAAATACCAGCAAAAGCAAAAACACTGCAACAGTTGCGCCAGAGACTAATGGAAACCTCACTGACCTAGAAAAAGATATTAACATTCTTCAGGGATTACTGGCGGATTTAAAAAAGAAGAAAATTAATGCAAGTGATGCTAATTGTACTCATTTAATAATTAGCTTATCTTTAAACACAAAGACATGGTTTCACAAAAGTTATGGTCAAGATTCAGTTACACTTGCTGCAGTTGATGATTTTAAGAATCTCGATGCTGAAAAAATAAGGGAAATTGTTACTGAAAATTTTGGAAAACCAGTTTCTTCTAAAACCCCAAGTGATTATGCTAGAGAAGTTGTTGAGAAAAACGATGCTGCTGCTACTAAAAAAGCCAAAGCTATTGCTGCTGCTAAGCACGCTAAAAGCACAAAACAACAAGCTCTTACCCTTGCTCAAAAATCTAGCCCTGGCACTGCTAATCAAACTTCCTATCAGCAAGCTTCTGTTGTTAGCGATGATGACTTAACTATAAATAGTACTGCTTCCGAAAAAGCGTCACTCTTAATTATCCCGCATGCAGTGCTTAGTCAATTCCTTAAAGAATATGAAGCAGAACGAAGACATGGCGTTCGGTATACTCTTAGCTTTGGTTTTTTTTCAGGATCTGATGCAATTTCTGAATTAAAAGCTTGGGCTTATTCAAAAAGAGGTGTTACTGAAAATGAGATAAAAACTCTTACAGGTAGGTATGAGGATACTAAAAAATTTCCCATAAATGATGCACGTCATTACTCAGGCACTAAAAAGACTTTAGAAAAAATAAATGAATATTTTAAAAAATTAAGATTTTTAAAGCAATTTTCTATTGATTACTCAGGAAACGATGAAGAAATAATCCAACTAATAACACGCATACAAAGAAATCCACTTAACAATCAAGAACTAGATGAGATTTATTTAAAATTAGATGCCATTTATTCAAATAAAACCGATGGACCTGTGAATTTCGTTAAGGGAGTCTTTAAAAAACCTAAAATTGCAATCGCGATTAATAATGCCAGTGAAGGAGGTTGTAATTCATTTATTTATATTCCTTGTGCTCCTTTTGAAAATTTTTTTCAGTCATTTTTAAATCATTGTCAAACACTCAATTCTTCTCCAAAAGAAATAAAATCAATCATAACAGCCATTAATACCCAAGCTTGGCGCAATCCACCTGAAGGTAAAACTGCTGGTGAAATTTTAATGGGGATTTGTGACATAATGCTAAAAGCGGCAAAGACGGATAAGACTATTTTAGGTGCATTAGCTGAAGATGAAAAATCTCTTGTTTATAACGTACTATTTTTAAAGAATTTTTTTGGAATTTATAAAGAAAATAATAGTAATCAAGAACATGAAAAAGAAGTCGAAGCAAAAACAGCTTTTGACACATTAAATTCAGTTGCAATAGAAAAAATATATTCTGAGCTAAATTCTTCCAATAATAAAAAAACACAAGGCGCATGGAAAGCAACGCAGGAGGATTTTGAACCCATTCCTTCCTCCGTCGCAACACCACACAATTGATCCATGTCATGTGCTTATACCCACTAAACAAAGTTTGATTAAGCCTTGGCCGAAGGCCTTATAGAATTTAGCCTAGGGTTAAGCGATAGCGCAACCCTAGGAGAGCATAAACATCAACAAGCGCTGTAAGCGCGGCAGAAAGCTTTTTTTCGCGCCTACAGCGCTTAAAGGTTTTGTCTCTCTAACCCAGGGCGATGCCCTGGGCTAACATCTTTATAGCCTTCGGCCAAAGTTCCCTTGCATGCTAATTATTTTTTAACGAAGTGAACTTGATAAAGGCGATTAATTTAAACAATATGATGAACATTTTAAAGAATGTCATCTTATAGAATTTAGACACCCCAGAGTTTGAAAACGGTCCCGTTTTATGCATTATAATTTTTTTTTTTTTTTTGAGAATTTGCATTTAATTTAGACACCCAGATCTTGTACCTAAACGGTCCTGATCGAACAT
>CAISUE010000062.1 GCA_903888615.1 uncultured Gammaproteobacteria bacterium | reverse complement strand
CTTGATAAAGGCGATTAATTTAAACAATATGATGAACATTTTAAAGAATGTCATCTTATAGAATTTAGCCTAGGGTTAAGCGATAGCGCAACTCATCAATAAAATGTAATTTAAATCACCAAATTTAAAATGAAAAAAAATAAAAAATGGGATATTTACCGTTTTAAGAGATTGTAAAGCATAAAATTGAAGCATTCATACAGCCAGGCCGAAGGCCTTTGAGAATTTAGTCTAGGGTTAAGCGATAGCGCAACCCTTAAGATTCATTATCCATTAAGAGATTCATTATCCATTTAGGCCGAAGGCCTTTAAGAATTTAGCCTAGGGTTAAGCGATTAGCGCAACCCTAGGAGAGCATGAACATCAACAAGCGCTGTAAGCGCGATAGAAACCGTTAAGTGAGAATGATAATGCCGCAATCCTTGTCATTGTTGTGGACGCATGTTATTTTTTCAACCAAAAAGCGTCATCCTTTTTTAACAGATCCACTTATTCGACAAAGAATGCATGCTTATCTCGCTTCGATTTGCCAAGCGCAACAGTGCCAGGCGGTGATCATTGGTGGCACCGCTGATCATGTCCACTTACTTCTTAATCTACATAAAAATAGAGCTCTCTCAACCTTTATTGAACAATTAAAAAAATCATCATCTAAATGGATAAAAACAATCGCCTCGCCCAATGATCATTTACAGTTATTTTATTGGCAAAAGGGTTATGGAGCTTTCAGCGTTAGTCAATCCAATGTGCAAATCGTTAAACATTACATAGCAAATCAAGAAAAGCATCATTTGAAACAGAGTTTTCAAGAGGAATTACGAGCGTTGTTAAATCAACATGCGATGACTTACCATGAAGCCTATCTTTGGGATTAATTTTTTTGCGCGCCTATGGCGGTATCTCTAACCCAGGGCGATGCCCTGGGCTAATAGCTTTATGGCCTTCGGCCAAAGTTCCCTTGCATGCTAATTATTTATGAGTTGGCAACCGATAGTTTATAGTTTTTACCCCAAGCCATTATCTAAAATACGCGTTGACGATAAACTTTATCCTGTTAAAATAATACAAAGACATAATAACTACCCTTAACAATAAAAAAATCACCATGACTGCTAAACACATACTCGGGATTTATAAACACTTACACCGTACTGCCACTAAATCCATCCCAATAGATCCCAGCCAAAATAAAACGGTGCAGTTTACTATTCAAAAGAAAATCAAGCGAGAAATCAGCGATTTTTTTAAAACCAATGCCCAATTAATCCCTGAAGATTATTGTTTACAAATAAATCCTAATACGCTGCTTATCGGCACTGGCTTAATTAATCCTTATTATGAAGAAGATATCGACAAAATTTTAACAGACTTATCCCACTTACAAGATCAATTAATAGATAAACAATTGGCTGAATATCGTTTAACTGACCAAGCCTCATGCTTTCTTTATCAAGAAATGACCGATGATCAAATCCATACGTTTGTCACGACCCAATTACTTCAATGCCATAATGACCGATTAAGCAATATGACTAACATTTCTCATCACTCACCCAGAACTATTGCTTTAACGCTTTCTTCACATCAAAACCACTTAGCCTCTGGAGAAATAACCGATGATTGGATCAACGTTAACCCCGTGATTAAAGGTTCTTATGCTGCTAGCAAAAAAAATTAAAAGTATCTATTCAGCACCCCGAGCGAGAAATATCCCCCATCGCTATCAGTCCCCACTAGCAAGCTTTTACGAAAAATGGGTTAAATAGATACGTTTAAAGCACTAAATTAATTAATTTCTTTGGCACCACAATCCTTTTTTTAATGGGTTGATCGATAAATTTCGCAATGCTCGGCGTTTGTTCAACCAGCGCTTGCAATTCAACCGGGGTTATCGTCACGCTGGCGTTAATTTTACCGCGGGTTTTGCCATTAATTTGCACCACATAATCAATGGAATCGGTGAATAACGCGTGTTCATTAACGCTTGGCCATGGCGCTTGTAAAATATCGTTACCAAAAGCATATTCTCGCCATAAATGATGCGTTAGATGCGGCACAATCGGTGCTAACACGCGCAATAAAATACTGGCGCATTCGGTCAACAAGGAAGTATTGATTTCAGAAAATACTTGCACATACGCTTGTAAAGCATTCAAGATTTTCATTGCACCAGAAATCACCGTGTTAAATTGCAAGCGTTCATAATCAAAATGGATTTGTTTTAAAATCAACTGAATTTGTTGCTGTAAGTGTTGATCGCGAGCCGTGAACGCTAAAACAGCGTTTGCGGTTAACTGCTCCGTTTGATCTTCAAAAAATTGCCACAATTTACGTAAAAATCGATTAGCACCTTCAACACCAGCATCTGACCATTCTAAGGATTGCTCAGGAGGAGCGGCAAACATGGAAAATAACCGCACTGTGTCAGCGCCATAACGATCGATTAAGGGTTGGGGATCCACCACATTGCCTTTGGATTTTGACATTTTCGAGCCGTCTTTTAACACCATACCTTGGGTCAATAACTGCTGAAACGGTTCATCGACTTTCACTAAACTAGCATCACGTAACAATTTAAAATAAAAACGTGAATACAGTAAATGCAAAATGGCATGTTCAATGCCACCGATGTATTGATCCACCGGTAACCAATAATTCGCTTCTTCGTTTAACATGGCGTTAGCTTCATGCGGGCAAGCATAGCGGGCAAAATACCAAGAAGATTCCATAAAAGTATCAAACGTATCGGTTTCACGCACAGCCGGCCCCTGACACGTTGGGCATGTGGTTTGATAAAAATTAGGGTCTTGTTTGATCGGTGAACCAGGACCGGTTAATTTAACGTCGGTGGGTAAAATCACTGGCAATTGTTCAGGTGGCACCGGTACGGTGCCACAGCTATCACAATACACAATCGGGATGGGTGTTCCCCAATAGCGTTGCCGTGATACACCCCAATCGCGTAAACGATACTGGATTTTTTTTGCGCCAACTTTTTTTACTGTCAAACAGGCAATAATCGCTTCAGTCGCCTCAGTAAAATCCAAACCATCAAATTGGCCAGAATTGATCAACACGCCTTTATCTTTAAAGGCTTTTTTACTTAAATTAACGTTAGGACCCGCAATCACCTGTTTGATCGGCAAAGCATAGGTCTGCGCAAATTCAAAATCACGTTGATCATGGGCAGGCACGGCCATGATCGCGCCAGTGCCATAATCCATCACTACAAAATTGGCAATCCAAATGGGCAGGCTTTCACCTGTGATGGGGTGAATGGCAGTTAAACCTGAATCAACACCGCGTTTTTCAAGGGTTGCTAGCGCTTCTTCTGCCACCGAGCCTTGTTGGCACGATGCTAAAAAGGGTAATAACGCAGGATTTTGGCTCGCCGCTAGGCGTGCTAAAGGATGGTTCGCGGCAATCGCTAAATACGTCACGCCCATCAAAGTATCAGGTCTTGTGGTATAAACCGTTAATAATTCCGCTTGCCCTGTTACGTTAAATTGAATATCGGCACCCACTGACTTGCCGATCCAATTGCGTTGCATCGTAACCACTTGTTCGGGCCACCCGCTTAACTGGTTTAAATCGTTCAATAATTCTTCGGCATACGCGGTGATTTTTAAAAACCATTGCGGAATTTCTTTGCGTTCAATCAAAGCGCCTGAACGCCAACCGCGGCCATCGATCACTTGTTCATTGGCAAGCACTGTTTGATCGATCGGGTCCCAATTGACCATAGCCATTTTTTTATACGCCAAACCTTTTTTAAAAAGTTCGGTAAAAAACCATTGTTCCCACCGATAATAGTCGGGTTGACAAGTAGCGATTTCACGTGACCAATCAAAACTAAAACCCAATTCCTGTAATTGTTTTTTCATTTCCAAGGTATTATTTAGTGTCCAATCAGCAGGCGATGCCCCGTGTTTAATCGCAGCATTTTCTGCTGGCAAGCCAAAGGCATCCCAACCAATCGGATGCAAAACATTTTTACCTTGCATGCGTTGGTAGCGGGCAATCACATCACCTAACATGTAATTACGTACATGACCCATGTGTAATTTACCACTCGGATAAGGAAACATACTTAAACAATAATATTTGGGTTTAGCGCTCGCAGGCTGCGCTTTAAACGATTGATTATCGTGCCAAAATTGTTGGGCTGCAGCTTCGAGGTGTTTTGGATAGTATGGGGTCATGAATGCATTCTTTTAATTAAATTTCTTTTGTTTAGGCTGATTGGCCGTGAAAAACTCTTTGGCGAAATAACAATTAGTGGGTGAAACACCATTTTCTTCTGCCGCGGTTAAATCTTTTTCATACTGACTGATAACCGTAATATTTTCAATGGCTAATTTTTCAATTAACAGGGTCATCAAGCTTGGTGTTGAACTATCCCTTTGCTCTTCTGTCGCTTTAAAGCTGCAGAAGCGATAAGACGTCGCTAAATAAACATTATGAATAGCATTAAACGGCAATAAACGTGAATCCATAGAACGCCCTTCTTCCACTGTTTTAAACAATGTTGGCCCAGAGCCCCTCTGCTGAGCCTTTATTTTGGCGCACACAGGTGGTTCATAGTGTTCGGCGATCAAGCTTACTATTTTTGCTGCATGTAAGGGATTGGTATTCGATACAAAAACAATGACATCATCAAACGGCCTGTTGACCAATAATTGATCCAAGCGATCAATGGCATGTTCATCCCACACAATCATACTGTTCCAGGCTTTTTCTAACGCTTCACGCGATATTTCTTTTAACGGCACTGTTTCAGCAGTAGCCTGGGTAGAATTAAATAAGGTGTATAAGCCATCCAAAAATTGTTTGGTATTTATCAGACCTAATTGATAAGGGTCGATTAATGTTTTGGTATACCACCAACATAATGCTTGCACATAAAACACATTTAATTGCCGCTTAACAAAACCAGGGCAACCGTTGGATGATTGGGCGGCATCACGCTCATCTAATAATTGTGCAAACTGCCGCATGACGTCATAAATAGGAATGGGTGCCATGATACTGGAAAGATTAACGAATTTAATGCTTGGCATTTAACGATCCGCTTGCATTTTTAACGTAGCTTCGATAAAGCGATCCAAATCACCATCGAGCACCGCTTGGGTATTACCCGTTTCTACCCCAGTGCGTAAATCTTTAATTCGCCCATCATCCAGCACGTAAGAGCGGATTTGACTACCCCAGGCAACATCGGATTTGGTCGCCTCAACCGCTTGTTGTTCAGCCATTTTTTTGTGCATTTCTAATTCGTATAATTTCGCTTTCAATTGACTCATCGCCGTTGAGCGATTTTTGTGTTGCGAACGATCGGATTGGCATTGCACCACCGTATTGGTTGGCACATGAGTAATGCGAATAGCCGAATCGGTGCGATTGACGTGTTGACCGCCGGCCCCTGAAGCGCGATAAGTATCGATGCGCAAATCAGCGGGATTAATATCGATATCGATATCATCGTCAACTTCCGGTGACACAAACACCGACGCAAACGAAGTGTGGCGTTTATTATTGGAATCAAAGGGGGATTTGCGCACTAAACGGTGTACCCCTGTTTCCGTTCTAAGCCAACCAAAAGCATAATCACCTTCAAATTTAATGGTGGCACTTTTAATGCCAGCGACTTCACCAGGCGATGCTTCGACGATTTCAGTTTTAAAGCCTTTTTTATCGCCCCAACGCAAATACATCCGCAACACCATATCGGCCCAATCTTGTGATTCAGTCCCGCCTGCACCCGATTGAATATCGAGAAACGCATTATTAGCATCCATTTTGCCAGAAAACATCCGAGCAAATTCTAAATCGTCTAATTGTTTTAAAGTGGCCGTTAACTCTTTTAAAGTATCTTGCAAACCATTTTCATCGTCTTCAAGGGCGACTAATTCTAATAATTCACGGGTATCGATAAAGCCAGTTTGTAAAGCATCCAGCGTATGAACAAATTTTTCTAAACTCACGCGTTCTTTACCCAGTGCTTGAGCTTTGTCAGGATCATTCCAAATAGCGGCATTGCCGAGTTCGCGCGACACTTCTTCGAGACGTTCGCGCTTGACATCATAGTCAAAGAAACCTCCGCAATTGTTCGGCGCGATTTAAACCATCGGTAATTTGTTGTTGGTAAATATTGATTTCTAACATAAAGTTTTTTATCTTGAATTAAATTAACTATTCAGCACCACGAGCGGGAAACATGCACCATCGCGACAGGAGCCACTAGCAAGCTTCTACGAAAAATGGGCTAAATATGCTGAATAGATACGAATTAAATTAACTTAACTGCCAAACGCACCGCTTGTTAGCATAATTACGCCCCACACGCCGCCGCTTGTTTATCAGCATGGTACGAGGATCTAACCATCGGGCCACTGGCAACATGTTTAAAACCCATGTCATAACCAGCAATTTCATATTGTTTAAATTCCTCAGGGGTCACATAACGCTTTAAACGAATATGATCGCGACTCGGTGCTAAATATTGCCCAATGGTCACCATATCCACATCATGGGCGCGCAAATCCGCTAACATCGCGACGACTTCTTCATTGCTTTCGCCAAGTCCCACCATCAAGCCCGATTTGGTCGGAATGCCAGGAAAACGCGCTTTGAATGTTTTTAATAACGTGAGCGACCATTGATAATCAGAACCAGGCCGCGCTTCTTTATATAAACGCTCGACCGTTTCGATATTGTGATTAAACACATCCGGTAAATGCTCAGCTAAATTATTTAACGCTACCTCCATTCGACCACGAAAATCCGGCACTAAAACTTCGATTTTTAAGCGTGGATTTAAATGCCTGGCTTCTTTGATGCAAGCAGCAAAGTGACCCGCCCCGCCATCACGTAAATCATCACGATCAACCGAAGTAATCACCACGTAGTTTAATGCCATTTGAGCAATGGTTTTCGCCATATTGTGCGGTTCATCAGCATCCAATTTATCTGGCCTGCCATGCGCCACATCACAAAAAGTACAGCGGCGTGTGCATTTATCGCCCATGATCATAAACGTCGCGGTACCATTGCCAAAACATTCGGGCAAATTGGGGCACGAAGCTTCTTCACACACGGTGTGCAATTTATTGTCCCGTAAAATCTTTTTCAAATTTTCAACCACCGGGGTCGCATGCACGCGAACCCGGATCCAATCAGGCTTTTTTAGCGGTTCATGGTTGTTTTCAATTTTAATAGCAATGCGCGCCATTTTTGCGGCGCCACGTTGCTTATCAGTGGGAGTCGGCGTATGCATGCAATCCTTGAAAGTGAATAATCTTACAGTAGTGATAATTTTATCACATCAGCTTGTTTATCACATCAGCTTGAGTACACCTTAAAGTCTTTAGGAACGAATGCATGCGATCCAGGACCAAAGATCGCCCTAGGAGCACTAAAGACGCTTTGGGTACTGGATAACGCCTCTGACATCATTGATGGCGTTACGGGCGCTATTGAATCAACGATAATATTTGACACAGATACCGGCATTTTTAAGTCCACAACAGGTGCTGGCGCTTCATCAGGCTCATCGTATTTAAGCTCTTGAGTCAATTGTTCTATAGCGTCCTCTTGTGCTTCCTTCACTTCTCCAATTACCACACCGGTCTCAACACGAGGGGCAACAGGAAGAGGAGAACGAAAATACGCATTTCTTTCTTCAGGTGCAAATGCAGCGGATCCATCCTCTTGATGCAACGATGCTGCTTCATCTTCTGCTTCTTCAACTTCATAGCTACAGTCTTTTTCTAGCGGGGCATTTACTCCATTAGCATTAGCGATAATAGGAAAATCATACTTTTCCAGCTTAGCGCGTAACGCGGCTTTATTAGGGTAAGCCATTAGATCAATATACATAAAAGCATCTTTTTGACCGGTAATACCATATAACGCATTCACTAATGTGACGATCGGGTCAAAAGCACTACTAGTCCTTTTGGTTGCTTTCCGATGTTCATAGAGTAAGCCGATAATCGCTATTTTCTCTGAATTACTTAGTAAGTTATCCCCTTTATTATCACACAACGCAGCTAATATTTTCATCAAAGCCGCTTCACGCTTAAAAGGATTTTTTTGTTCATGTTTTTCCCCCTTATATTCATCACAGGCTTGCCGAACAATACTCCACGTCAAGGGTGGGATTTCTTTAACCGCCTTATCCAGTTTAAATTGTTGAGAAATAGCTTTTTTTTCTTCAAGGGTTAATTCATAATTGAATGGGCCATCACGCAAGCTAGCACCAATACGCCCAAAAGATGCTAAAGCATTAGGCTCTTCATTTAATTCAACTATAAGCGCTTTGTTTTGACAACGCAAAACTTTATTATTTTCACCACGATTTTTTAAATAAAAATACACGGTGTTTGGCGCTTTCTGTGCCGTTTCTTTATCAACCGGCCCTTCAACCAACAACCATTGATAATCATCGATAACAGCATTATTGGCTGCCTCATTAATAGCATTTTGGAAAGACGTTAAGAACCCTTTTCGATCAACAAATAGATCCCTCGACAGCTCCCTTAAAATAACCGAAGTAAATTCTTCTGCGCCATCCCTTTGTCTAACATAACCTACTTTAAACTCAGGATTCTCTTTAAAGAAGCGTATTAATGCTGCTTGTTTGTTTTCAACATCCGTGTAGGTATAAATCATCCACAACCTTTCTTCGAGGGATTTATTTACCCCAGCATCTCTAATAGCCCTATCTTCACTCGTAAAATCTTCGCTAAGATCTGCCACAGGATTGGAAATAAAATCTTCTTCTTTACACTCTTCTGTAAATTCTTTTTCCTCTTCACTTACTGCACTAGCTTCAGCACTGGCGTCAAAAGGAAAATCATATTTCAGCAATGCGTCTTGCAAATTTGCTTTAGTAGGATAACGCATTAAGTCATGGTACATAAATGCATCATTGCTATCTTCAATACCATATAACGCATTCACTAATTTAACGATCGGCGCAAAAGCACGACTATTGGTTTTCGTACTCTGCCGATAGTGATACAGTAAATTGATAATAGTCACTTTATCTAGATTCGTTAGTGAGTTAGCCTTTTTATCTTGACATAGAGTCATTAATGCGGTGATCAATTTTGCTTCACGCCGAAAAGGATTTTTTTGGAGATTTTTTTCTGTATGTATTGTTCACAAGCCTCGTTAACCACTTGCCACGTCAACCGTTGATTTGGTAATTGCCCCTTACCTGCCGCTTCTATTAAACCATTTACTAAAGCAACACGATCTCGAGGTGTTAAATGCTCATGTGCCATGAAGGTTCTTAATGTCGATGAAGTCGGCTCTTTACAGCCATTACTCATCGTGACCCACGTTAGCTTAAACTCAGGGTTGTTTTTAAATAACTCAGTCCATTGGTTCATTCGCTCTTCTTCCGTAGGCGCACTTTTATAAATTCGCCACAGTGTTAATGCTGATGCCAAGTTTTTTACAGCTTGAACGCGTGATGGTAACTCAGCAAGGTAATTATCACTCTTTTGGTATTTGGGATTATTATAAAAACGGCATTGTTTTTCTGTTAACTGTTCTTTTGGAGGGTTTAAGCCTTTTTCTTTGTCAGCCTTAAGTAGCATGTCTTTACTTTTTAACGCTTGCTCTGTTAACGCTGCTAATTCAGTGGTAAAAGATTCATCCCAATACCATGCTAAAGGATAATCTTTTGCGCCTTTAAAGGAATCTGTAAAAAGAGCAATCGTCGTAAACGCTGTTGCTGAGGGTTTAGCTCCATAATGTAAGCGTTGTGTAAAAGCTAATTGATCATGGCAGGAAAATTCCACTATCCCATTGGTATACCCTACATGCAATTTATCGCTAAAAAGATAAGGGTCAGCGAACAATAAACCTGGCATCAATGCTTGAGCAAAGCTTTTTTTAGTTTGCGTGTTAACTTTCCCATAAGGTTCAATGGCTTTTTGAAAATTTTCCGCACTAAAATAAACGGGTTTTTTAGCGCTATTATATTTATTAACCGCCTCTTTTGCAGCAGTAACCATACCTGCTAAGGGTAACGTGATGGGAAATTGATGGTCAGGCGCTAATCCGGCAGCATAATCATTCTGAAAACTATCTTGTTTTAAAGCTTGATCTATATTGGTAAAAAGGGCTTTTACAGCGCTATAAGATTTAGGCACTTCCGTGCGCTGTTTAAAATGGCGTCTTTCTTTGAATAAAGGCAATAATGTTTTTTCAAATGCCCCACGATAATAAGCGTATTTATTAGCACGGTTTCCGAGTGATTCCTTTAGAAAATTATCATCAATTAAGGCCAATGCTTTTTGTAAATTATTCGCTTTTTGTGTGCCATTCAAGGAATAGTGGATTCTACCAATGTGATCAACAATGGCAAATCTTAATTGTTGATAATAATAATCTTCGTAATCAGAATAATAATTTTCATAAACAGAAGGAGAAAGTGGCATAAGTTATTACCTAAAAAGAAGTAGACTTTTAAGATAACAAATATTTTTTTTAATGGAGAGTAAAAGTCTAAAATCGTTTAACGGCAATTAATTTAATGCGCCGGTGATTTACATTGAGAATAGTGAATTCAAAACCATCGGCAGTGATAACTTCACCTTGTTTGGGTAAATAATGCACTTGGCTTAATAAATAACCACTGATGCTACTGCCCTGCTCGGTGGCTAAATTGACGTTAAAATATTCATTGAAATCACGCAGTGGCATTCGCGCTTTAACATTGATTTGACCATTTTCTTGAACATTTACATACGATTCATCATCCACATCGTATTCATCGTCAATATTGCCGACAATTTGTTCTAACACATCTTCAATCGTCGCCAGCCCCACCCACTCGCCATATTCATCGACAATAATCGCTAAATGCTGATGACGACGGCGAAAGCGTTGAAATAAAATATCCAAACGCATGCTATCGGGTACTACATCGATGCTGCGAATAAAATCGGCACAATGAAATTCAGTCAAAGGTTGACCAATCAATGGCAATAAATCTTTGGCCAGCAATACCCCTAAGACGTGGTCGTTTTTTTCATCCATCACCGGATAACGAGAATGACCCGATTCATGTATTTTTGCTAATACTTGCATTAGGCTATCGCTTTCTAACAGGGTTATCATTTGCGATTTAGGCACCATAATATCGGCAACGCGCATTTCCGAGACTTGCATAGCGCCAAACATAATCGCCAAAGTATCGGCTTCAACCACTTGGTCTTTAGAAAATTCTTGCAATAACGCCACTAAATCTGCCTGGGTTTTTTTTTCATGAGAAAACAATGAGGTAAAACGCTCGATCCACGATTTTTCTAGCAATTCTTTATTCATAAGGGTTAGCAATCAGTAATGCGTTTAATAACTGGATTTCACAACGTTCCATTTCCAACGCCTCCATTTCATCGATATGGTCATAACCCAGCAAGTGCAAAACACCGTGTAGCACCATATGGCAAAAATGGTCGATATAAGGTTTTTCTTGTTCCAACGCTTCTTGCCAAACAATACTTGGACAAATCACTAAATCCCCTATGAAAGGTAATTTTTGTTGCACTGGAATCGCCAATGGAAACGATAAGACATTGGTGGCATAGGCTTTGCCCCGGTACTCTTTATTTAATGCAGCACTTTCTGCTGCATCGACCAATTGGATCGATAACCACGCAGCGTTTATCGTGCCGGTTAACGCTTTAATCGCCCAGGCACGAAGTTGCCTTTGTAACGGTAAGGGACGAAACGTACACTGATTATTGATCGAGATTTTATGCATCAGAAATAATCTAACCACGGAACAGTGGCATCGGCAAAAGCAATAAAATACGGATTGAGCAGTGAATCGCTACGATTATAACGAAGTGGCTGGCCGCTTAAATCCGTCACCTGACCTCCTGCTTGCTCGACAATGCATTGAGCCGCAGCGGTATCCCACTCTGACGTCGGTGCAAAACGCGGATAAAGATCGATCAAACCTTCGGCGATTAAACAAAATTTTAACGAACTGCCGCGCGTAACTAATTCAATCGTAGAAAACTGTGCATGTAATTGCGTAAAACGATTATCGCCATGACGACGACTGGCGGCAATACGCACCAGCTGTTCTGGTCGACACGTGCTAACATGAATACTCTCCACTGGCTGAGCATTGAATTGCTTGAATGCCCCCAAACCGCTAGCGGCAAAATAACAGACCTGTAACGCCGGCGCATAAACCACCCCAAGGATTGCTTGATGGTTGTGAATCAAAGCAATATTAACCGTGAAATCGCCATTTTGGGCTAAAAATTCTTTCGTACCATCGATCGGGTCAATCAACCAATAATAAGGCCAAGCTGCACGTGTGGTATAATCAATAAAAGCACTTTCTTCAGATAAACACGGGATATGCGGAGTTAATATCGCTAAACCTTCAACAATCAAGCGGTGCGCTAAGAGATCTGCTAAAGTAAGCGGTGAACCATCGTCTTTTAAATCGACATCGAGCTTAGCACGGGGTTGTCGATAAATCGGCAACACACTGTCTCCAGCATGTTTGGCGAGTGCGACAATCTGTAATAAAAAATCATAGCTGAGTGAAAACATAATCATAATCGCGGTATCAATTGACCGGCTAAATAATCGCGCGCCAAATACAGCGCTGCAATGGTCCGCGCTTCCGTGACTTCATTTAACATCACCAGTTGCGATAATTCTTTAAGCGAATAAGGGACAACTTCCATGGGTTCAGGTTCATCGCCTATTAATGTCGAAGGATATAATTCTTCAGCAAGCACACAATACATACTGCCTGAAAGATAGCCTGGAATAGCAGTGACTTCTTTTAAACACGTTAAACGTTTGGCACCATAACCCACTTCTTCTTGCATTTCACGATTCGCCGCTTCGAGTGGATTTTCACCCAGTTCCATCACGCCTTTCGGTAACGCTAATTCGTAACGATCGGTACCGACAGAATATTCACGGATCAATAACACCGTGTCTTTATCTAATAAGGGAATCGCCATGACACTGCGTAAAGAACGGCACACAGAGCGTTCAAATGTCCGTTTTTCACCATTACTAAAACATAAATCCACCGCTTCTATTTGAAAAATCCCGCTCTTGGCAACCGTACGTGTCGATAAGATTTTCGGTAAGTGATTAGAACGTCTCGTATAACTATTCACCACATTTCCTCAGAGTTTAGATAAATGTCAATAGAGCGCACCTTAAGCCATAAGGGATGATCAAGGGAGCGACAAGGCACTCCCTTGATCTGTACTAGCGTAGGTTCACCCTATGGGGCATATGCTAAAAGAACGTGTCATTAAAATTGGGCGCCAAAATTGAATTGAAAGAACGTTAATGCATCGCCGGGTTGAGCATTGATCGGCCGTGCGATACTCAAGTTAAAAATCCCGACCACAGGGGCTTTCCATTCGACAGCCAAACCGGTGGAATAACGAATCGTACCCGCATGATTATTCGTACTGCCGCCCACAGGCGCTGAAGCTTCTCTGGTATTGTAAACGTTACCACTGTCGACAAACCACGATGTTCTTAAGCTATTAGGGCTAATATAATTGGGGAAAATCAATTCTGCCGTACCGTTAACAACCATATTGCCACCGATCGGATTATCTAAAGAATCGATCGGCCCTAACGTATTATTGGTAAAGCCGCGGACAGAACCAACACCACCTGAATAATAATTTTGGAAAAAAGGTAAGCCACTGGTACTGCTAAAACCATTACCATAACCCACACTACCTAAAGTTGAGACAATGAAATCATGACTGAGAGGATAATAATAGTGCGCGTTATAACCCATTTTATACGTGTCGAGCGCATTACCAAAAATAGAGGCTGCCACTTGGGTATTGATACTTTGGTTTAAACCCGACGTTGGGAACATGAAGCGATCGAGGTTATTGCGATTCCAACCTAAATTAAATACCGCTTGATTGAAAATCAAACTGGAGTCAGTCGACGCATTGTACTGGTTATAAAAATCCGTCACTTGCACCGAAGGATCAGACCCCGCGGTAATCCGGGTATTCAAATATCCCAGGCCAAAGGTAATATAATCGTTTTTAGCACTGATCGGTACGCCATAATTAACCGATAACCCCAGTGTTTCTTCTCCATAATTAGAAATATTGACTTCAGATGGATTGTAACGCGTCGCTGAAAAGTTAAAGCCTCGTGAAATACCATCAAAGGTATAATAAGGGTTTAAATAACCGATGCTATACGTGCGCATGTACGGTGTACTGTTTAAGCCTAAACTTAAGGTTTTCCCTGAACCCAACAAACTGGTGTTATTAACCGAAGCATTATAGCCAAAGCCATCGGTACCATAACTCACCCCTGCCATCGCCGTTGCCGGTGGCGCTTCAGTAATTTTATACAATAAATCCACTTGATCAGATTTGCCCGGTACCGGTTGAATTTCAGATTGAGCATCGCTGATATAGGCACCTAACATGCGAATGCGTTCTTCTGACGCTTTATTGTCTTTCGTGGAAGACACACCGCCTTCGAGTTGACGCAAAGCTCGACGCAACACGACATCGGCAGTTTGGGTATTGCCGACAAAATTAATATGGCGCACATAGATGCGTTGACCAGGATCGACAAAAATAGCCAAACTTACGGTTTTTTGAGCATCATCGATCGTAGGCACAATACTGACATTGGCAAAGGCATAACCTTTATTTCCCAACGCTTCATTGATGCCCTTTTGGGTCTCAGTCACATTGGCTTTAGAAAACACTTGCCCGGCAGCAATTTTAATCAAAGGTTTTAATTCAGCTGGCGTTAACAATGGCTTACCAAAAACATTGACACCATGAATATGGTATTGAGCCCCTTCAGTCACTTTAAATGTAAGATAAGCATTATTGCGATCAGGTGATAATTGCGCTTGCGCCGAATCAATTTTGACCCGCAAATAACCGTGATCTAAATAATAATTGCTCAATTTGGTAATCGAGGTATCTAATTTTTCACGTGAATATTGATTGGCTTTGGTGAAAAATGACGTGATAGCAGCAGTGGATAAATCCAATTGATCGACCAACGTCGATTCATCAAACGCATGATTACCGACTATATTGATTTGTTGGACTTTAACCGCCCGACCTTCAGAAATGACTATGTTAACGTTGACTCTATCACGGGGGGCATCGGTCACAAAGGTATCGACGCGCACATTGTAATGACCCAGCGAATAGTATTGAGAAATCAAGCTTTGTTTTAAACGATCCAAAGTGGCCGGAGAAAATTCAATGCCGGCGACTAAACCTGCGGCTTTCATCACTTCTTTCATTTTATCTTTATCGATCGATTCATTACCGCTAAAGCTAATATCAGCAATGGTCGGTCGTTCGACCACATTGACGACTAACACATTGCCTTGACGATTAAGGCTCACGGTTTTGAAAAATTGGCTGGCATATAAATCTTTGATAATAGCCGTTGATTGATCGGTATTGAAGCTTTCACCGGGTGCAACACCCAAATAACTTAACACCGTGGGTTTACTGATGCGCTCTAAACCATTGACTTCAATGGCTGACACAGTAAACGTTTCAGCTAAAGCTGCGCCAGAGAATCCAGCTAATAGGGTAAGCGCGGCTAAACGTCGATAGGAAAAGAGGAATGCAATGCCAGACATGTGAGTTCCAAACTATAAATAGCGTTCTAGATAGATATGATGGGGCATTATAGCTTAAGCGTAAAAAAAAATCCCTGTGACCGCCCGTCTTTAAGCAAATAGCAAATCCTACAAACTGTAGGTACTGAATGAAGATAAAATGATTTCAAACAGTTAGCGATCACAGGCTTGAATGACGCATCAGAAAGCAATATTGATGCTTATCGTTTACCGACTGATACCTAAACTAAACATTAACGACAAGGATCATGATCATCAGATTGACAATCATCTTGCATGAAATAGAGCAATAACGCAAAACCAGCAAGAAATACCCCTCCTAACAAACTAAATGCTGCTATGGCCTTAATAGTAGGTGTGCATAACGGTTGACGATAATGTTCTACCGCTTGAAGGGGTTGATTGCGATCGATTAAAGGAATGCCCACACCTTGGTCCGTCTCTCTATCGGCAGTAGTCTCGCCTCCAACGTGCACATGATTTTCTATAATTTTAAAGGGTTCATTAGGATCAATGAAATAGGCGGCGCCATCGATTAGGTTTGCCTCTACATCAGTGGCAGTACTATCGCTTCCAACTTGAAACTTCAACATATAAGTTCACCTTAATTTAAACAATTAAAGTGGACTATAGCGCATGAATATTAAGATTTTATGAAGCGTATTTTTCAAATAAAGAAATTTCTTCATTTAGCCCAGGGTTAAGGGAAAGCGCACCCTGGGTCAAATCCAAATAACACCAAGCCTTGAAGGGGCACAAGAATGCAGGTTTCGCCCTTTCAGGGCTCAAGGGACTTTGCCATGATACCCAGGGTAGCGCGCTTGCACGCGCGACCCTGGGCTGGATATCACGGTTTCAGACCTTCGGTCTGATTTAATGTTAATCATGTGGTGGTTTTTGTCCTCTACGAAGAAGGAATTTACCGATGGTAATACCTATGCTTTAGCTAAACCCATATCAATCGCTTGAGTGGCTAATTGATCGACTCGCTCATTCTCGACATGGCCGCTGTGACCTTTGACCCAGCGCCAATCGATTTGATGGGTGGCACAACTCGCATCTAAACGTTGCCAAAGATCTTGATTTTTAACAGGTGCCCGTGCTTTGGTTTTCCAGCCACCTTTTTTCCAATTTTCTAGCCACAGCGTAATGCCTTGGCGAACATATTGAGAATCCGTTGTGAGAATCACTTGGCAGGGTTCTGTCAAACATAACAACGCTTCCAGAGCTGCAGTCAATTCCATGCGATTATTGGTGGTTAATAATTCAAAACCACTGATGCATTTTTCGTGACCACCACTGCGTAACAAAGCTCCCCAGCCACCAGGGCCAGGATTATGGCGACACGCGCCATCGGTATAAATTTCAACTTGTTTCATATCAATTGTTCCGCCATCCATTGCGCGGTAGAATAGCACATTCTATTTCGTCAGCGTAGCCATGCCTTTTATTACTCAAATCAAAGATTTTTTATTACAATACCAATTAGACCTATGCGCTCAGCTCAGCGCAATCGATGGGGTTAAAGATTTTCACATCGATACTTGGCAACGGCCTTCTGGCGGTGGTGGCATCAGTTGCGTATTAGAACAGGGGGCGGTATTTGAAAAAGCGGGAGTGAATTTTTCCCACATTCAAGGTACGCAGTTACCTTTAAGTGCTTCCAATCAACGGCAAGCTTGGCAAACATTCGAAGTCTTGGGGGTTTCAATCGTCATTCACCCATTGAATCCTTATGTTCCAACCAGTCATTGCAATGTGCGCTTTTTTAGCGCCACCAATGCCAGTGGCAAACACCATTGGTGGTTTGGTGGTGGTTTTGATTTAACGCCTTTTTATGGCTTTGTTGAAGATTGCGTCTTGTGGCATCAACATGCTCAAGCCGCATGCGAACCTTTGGGAGCCGAAGCTTATCCGACGTTTAAAAAACACTGTGATGAATATTTTTTCTTGAAACATCGCCAAGAAGCCCGTGGTATTGGCGGTATTTTTTACGATGATGTAAATCAATGGGATCAACACACCTGCTTCTCTTTTATGCAGCGGGTAGCAAACCATTTTAAAGACGCTTATGCAACGATCGTCGAACGTCGTAAAAACGTAAACTATGGCCCAACAGAACGCGAATTTCAATTATACCGACGTGGTCGTTATACCGAATTTAATTTATTGTATGATCGCGGCACACTGTTTGGCTTAGAATCTGGCGGGCGCACTGAATCGATTTTAATATCGCTGCCACCTTTAGCCAGTACCTGCTACGATTATCAACCGCTATCTGGCAGCGCTGAAGCATTGCTATACCGTGATTTTTTACCAATAAAAGATTGGCTACGCCATGACACACTTAAAGACACGCTTTTATGAACAAACTAAATTCACTCTTTAAAGCGTTAATACTCGCTTGGTACTCGCCTCAGTTTTACACGGAAGTCTACCAAGACTGGCGTGGCCGAATTTTTGCTTTATTAGCACTACTATGTCTCTTAACAGGCACCGCGTATTTTATTAAACCGCTTAATGCTATCCATGAATGGCATTTGGCATACAATAAAAAAACTAATCCCTTACCAAGCCTGCAATTCGATAACCACTGCTTACTGACCATTAACGCGCCTTCACCTTATCGCATTCAATCGCTATCTACTGGAAAACTACTCCTTATTTTTGACACGACTGCTGATCAACAAACATTAGCAGCCTACCCGGCTTTACTCTTGAGTTTTGGTCGCAATGGTTTTTATATTCATCATGGCGCTCCTCAAGCTAAACCACTGAGCCAATTCGTGGCGTATCAAGCCATCGCCCCTTTGGTGCGCACCTTAACATTCACCCCAAAACAAGGGTTGCGCGCGCTTAATAACTTAATGATCACCATCCAACTCATACTGTATGGATTTTCCGTATTAGCCTTGTTTGCAACCAAAGCAGTCACGGCTTTATTCGCTGCTCTCATTGCCATACCGATAGCTTTTTTTTATCGATTGCCTTTATCATTAAGCCAAGCTTTTCGTATCGGTGTTCTTGCCCTCATCCCTGCTACGCTGCTTGAATACCTTTATAATTGCTTTTCTTTACCCGAAGTAACTGGGTTTAACCTAGCGCTCAGTATCTTGAGTTTAAGCTACCTTATTCGCATTATTCGCCACGTGAAAATGTTCTGTGCACCAATGCAAAATGGATAAAACACAATGCGTGTGACTATAAAAATCTACTGAGAGGCTGCCCATGCAAGATTTCAATAAAGTTGTCACCAGTTATGAACAAGCGTTAGCAGGCTTTAGCGATCACATGCAAGTGATGATAGGTGGTTTTGGTTTATGCGGCATTCCCGAGGGTTTGATTCATTATATCCACAACGCGGGCTTTCGAGGTTTAACCTGCATCTCTAATAATGCCGGTATCGATGATTTTGGTTTAGGATTATGGTTAAAAAAACACCAAATTAAAAAAATTTATGCTTCTTATGTCGGTGAAAATACGCTTTTTGAAGCACAAATGCTCGATGGCAGCCTCGACGTCATTCTGACACCTCAAGGTACCTTGGCTGAAAAAATTCGCGCTGGGGGCGCTGGTATTCCAGCATTTTTTACCGCCACCGGTGTTGGTACATTGATCGCCGAAGGTAAGTGGCATCAAAATTTTCAAGGGCGCGATTATTTAATGGAAGAAGCGTTAACGGCGGACTTTGCTTTAATTAAAGCTTGGAAAGCCGATACGATGGGTAATCTTATTTATCGCCACACAGCGGCTAATTTCAATCCCATGATGGCAACCGCCGGCAAAATCACTGTGGCTGAAGTTGAAGAAATCGTTCCCGCCGGTACATTAGACCCTAATTTTATCCACACACCGGGTATCTATGTCGATCGCGTTATTCAAGGAAACTTTGAAAAACGCATTGAAAAGCGTACAATTAGCACTTAACCTATTAATTTTAGAGAATATTTATGTTAAAACTTGCAGCTCTTATCACCGTTACTTTGTTAGCCACAGCTTGCACTTTGCATCCATCGACGGATAAACACGTGCTTTGTGAACAAGCTCAACGTCAAAACACGTACAATCAAACCTTAGTGAACGCGCCATCGGCAGCAGCCACGGCTGAGTTACAAAAAACCATCGCCACGAATTGCTAAACGCATGCGATATCCCTGCTGCACCTCCCGCTAATTATTATTCCCGATCTCTTAATAGTTTCATTGGGATATGCAACAATTGCTGAGTAAGTTTATGCGCCAGGTGCTGCAAGACGGTTTCCACTGCCGCACCCTTGGCTAAACTGTGCAAAGCTTCTGTTAATTGTTGGTCGCGAATCTTATTCGCTTGCTGATTCAAAGCGCTGATTTGAGGTGCCAATGCCATGTGGCGTATTTTTTTCGCATAATGCCGCGTTTCCATGTCAATAATCGCTTCAGCTTGAAGCGCAGCATCACGTCGGCTCTGCCATGTTTCTTGAATCAGCGATTGTAAATCATCTAAACTGTACAAATAACAATCACTGAGTTTAGCAATCAAAGGATCGATATTACGCGGCACCGCTAAATCGATAAGTAACAATGGCGTGCGTTTTAAATGCGCTCTTGCTGCCATTAACGGTTCTGCATGGATTAATAGTTCAGCACTGTCGGTTGCAGCAATGATAATATCGGTTTGCGCTAATTGTGTCGTTAATTCGCTTAATTCAAACGCTTCACCTGCAAAACGCGTCGCTAATGCCGAGGCACGTGCTAAACCACGATTGACAAACCGAAACGATTTCAAGCCCAACTCGCTTAAATGTTGCGCTACCAATTCAATCGTTTCTCCAGCGCCCACTAATAGGACCTTACAGGCTGCAGGTTCAGCAAAGATACGCCGTACCAATGTCACCGAGGTAAACGCGATCGACACCGGTTTTTGACCAATTTGGGTATCGGTGCGAATTTTTTTAGTGACAAAAAAATTGTGCTGAAATAAAGGTTGTAAATGCCCCCCCAAAGTCCCTGCTTGTTTAGCTAATTGATAGGCATTTTTCACTTGACCAAAAATTTGTGGTTCACCCAAAATCATGGAATGTAAACCACTGGAGACTTGTGCCAAATGCTTTACCACAGCCAAGCCATGATGAAAATACCAGTGTGGTGAAAATTCGCTCGGTGCTAAGTTACGTTCAGCAATCAACCAATTCAAGACAGGCTCACTGTGTGCAGCCAAGGTATAAATTTCTGTCCGATTGCACGTTGATAAAATCAATGCTTCAGACAAACCCGCAGCCGCACACAAGCGTGGCAATGCTGCTGTAATTTGCAGTGCGCTAAAGGCGATTTGTTCACGCAAAGCAACAGGTGCACTATGATGATTGAGACCGATTAACAGTAAAGGCATTTAACGCAACTGCGATACAAGCGGACCTAAGGCAGTCACCACCGATGCAGCTAATAACGCACTGCGGGTAGCTGACCAACCTTCTTTCAAATCCGGTCGATTGGCATTATCTTTAAACGGCATTTCTAATGTCAGCGCTACGCAATCAAACGCATCAGCGATATAATTACCAGCTAAGGTCAAACTTTCGCTGGAAAAATGCCCCTTTTCATAGCCCTGCTCTGTTTGAAAATCCACACTGGCTGCAAGCAAAGCCTTACTAAACGCCTCACTCAACCTACCCTGGCGGTCGCTAAAACTCGGCGTTTGGCTTTCATACGCTAAAAATACCTGTGGGATTACTTCATCGCCATGGATATCCAAGAAAAAATCCACACCCGTATCAAGCATTTTTTGTCGCACATGAAATACTTCAGGTGCCAATTGGGAATTTGGCGCTAACCATTGTCGATTTAAATCAATGCCTTGAGCATTGGCCCGTAAATGACCCTGAACAGCACCATCGGGGTTCATGTGCGGTACGATATAAATGACAGCTTCCGCTAATAATTGCTGACTAACAGGATCTAAACGATCCAGTAATTTTGCAACCAAGCCTTCAATAAACCACGACGCCATAATTTCACCCGCATGTTGGCGGGCAATAAACCATAATTTGCGTTTAAAAGGCTCTGCTGTGCCAATGGTCAGCAAATGCAAGGGCCGACCTTCGCAACTTGTGGCCACCACGTCCACTTGACACAGATTTTGCGTTTTCGCGATAAAATCCAAATAACGTTCTTGTGAATAAGGTTCAAAATAAGCGTAAAAGGTAATAGCTTGGGTGGGTGAATAATGAATGCTTAAGTTTTTTCCATCATAATCGGTCGGTACGCGAAACCAATGCATTCGATCATGGCTTGCTACCGCTTGATAATGCTGCCAACCAAGCGGATAACTACAGGTATCCACATTAACGAGCGTTAAATGCTGCGCTTGCAAGCTTGGGGCAGTCACACAAAAATAAAACCATTGGCGATAATGCGCCTTGGTATCAGCTTTGATCGCTAAACGCGCGCTTTGATCAAGAATGTCGAGCACCTCAATGTTGCCCCCATCGAATGCTGCATGAATGTGCATGAATGTTATGCTCAATGGAAATGCGCATTATAAAACGACTCAATGCATAAATGTAACTAAATTGTGAATCATCACCACGCGTGATAACGGTTACCGTGAAAGCGTTGATTGTTCGGATGCTGGTTTTACTATAAAAAGATTGCCATTGATCACCCCATCCCAATCGAAATTGACTAACTGTAACAGTGTGGCATTGGAATAATTTGGAGGGTTATCAATTGCGATGTTAGCGCTAAAGGGGGCAGGTAATATTTTTTTCACCGGTGCAGCTTGTACACGATCACCCTTAACGTCAAAAGACGCTATACCACTGATCACTTCATCACCGGCACTGCTCGAAAGGATAATAACCCGGGATAAATTACCGCTAGACGACTGGCAGCGTGCAAAAGAATTTTTACTGTCAGCCATTAAAATTTCATCCGCATTATTCATTCCTTGACAGGGGCGCTTTACGCCAGAAACAAGAGCTTCTGCGTCAATAGGTAAAACGGGTGAGCCTGATGAAAAAGCTTTACCTGCTTCAGGGTAATCGATGTCGGCGTTTTGCGTTACAACAATGCTTTCATTAAACCCTGTTAAAGGTAAATCACGCGCTTTAGTAGCAAGCCTTGTTGACGTCGTTTTCTTTGGGCGTTTCTCTTCAGTCTTGGTAATATTTTCTAAAAAAGTACTATCAATCGCTAATAATTCTTTGACAAAAGTAATGGCTTTAGCCGATTCAGAACGCCGTTTTTCTCTATGCTGAGCAATAGCATTGCCGATTTTGGCATGCAATGCTAGCGCTAAAGTGAAATTTTTATTTTCTTGAAGGCAAAGGTAATGGTTGCAGTCAATCGAAATCATTCTTGCCCAAGGTGAATAAGCATCTAAATCTTTAAAACGCTCGTGCCAAGCATAAGAAAACGTAAAAAAATCTTGCTGGGGATAATATTGCTTAAAGAAATCATAACTGCTTATAGCTGCTACAAAACATTCTATCGCATGCGTGTTAGCCGTTTTCTCAAGTCCAAACTGTTGAATAAAAGCTTGTTGATTGACACTCAGCCAAGCTGGCAAGCCAGCAAATGCACTTGCATTGATCCTATTTCGCTCGTCATAACTGAGCTTCTGCCATTGAATACCAAATTGATAATGTATTTTAGCGATGTTATGGCATAAAAATAATAATCCATCTGGATTATTATTTAAGGTTAGGCGGACAGTTTTCAGTATTTGCAAAGCTTCATGATAATAGAGCAGTTTCTCAGCTATTGGTAGCTTCACTTCATCAGCGCAATATTCCCATAAGAACGCTTTTCGAATAGACCATAATAAAATATCCTGATTAAAACGCGTGTGGATACTAAGTAAGTGTTTTTTATCGTATGGAAAATACTGTTCAAAAGCGCTATGAAAGGCTTCTTGGGTATCGATTAACAACATATTTTTTATCGCTTCTAGCATAAAATGAATGTAACTCGTTGAATGACTAATATCGTGTTGGCTTACAACCCAAAAAAAACCTTGTGATTTATTATTAACAAAATCGTAGGTCAATTATCCTTGACTTAACTTAAGGCTTTATTAACGCTATGATCACTGTGTGGATAGTACCCTTTGCACCGGACAAAAAATTGAGTAGGCATAAAAAAACCCGCTAATTCCATTGAAATAGACAGATTCTATATCAAGTAGAGGAACTCTCTATGAATAAAATCAGCGAGTTGAAGGATATTTTAAGCAAAAACTTTGCTTGGAACAAGGCGCGTTTAGATTGCTTTGTGCGAATGCTATTGGCTCTTTTTACCGTGCGAACCGTCAATTTGAGTGAAATAGCTGTAGACTTTTATTCAACGGCTACGGTAGAGTTGCGTCACAAAAGGATCCGCCGGTTTTTCAGTCAATTTGTTATGAATTTTGATCATCTGGCTAAGTGGATTTTCCATGGTTTTTCTTTGACGGAAACCGAGTATTTAACGTTAGATAGAACGAATTGGTTTTGGGGAAAAGCTAAAATTAATCTACTTATCTTAGGCATTGCCTATGAAGGCGTGGCTATTCCATTATTATGGAATTTGCTAGATAAAGCGAGAAACGCATTGGCGACAGAACACCAAAGCATTATTCAGCAGTTTATTCGCCTTTTTGGGAAAAAATGTATGGCGGGTATACTGGCTGATCGTGAGTTTGCCGGGGGACACTTGTTCTCGTGGTGTAACGAACAAAGATTCCTTTTTACATTCGTATTAAAGATAACGCTGCAGTGCGAGTGGTGAATAAAAAGTTTTGTAATATGAAAAAATTATTTAATCATTTAAACCTAAAAGAACAAACGATTTATCCTATGACGTAGAGATATTTGGTGTAACGGTTTATTTAGCCGGTTCTCGCTCAGAACGTAGCGAATTGATGGTGGTGGCTACTAATCAAAGTCCTAAAAATGTCATTGCCATTTATCTTCGTCGATGGGAGATAGAGAATCTTTTTTTTGTTTAAAAGGCCGAGGATTTTGTTTCGAAGATCCTCATTTAACCAATAGCGAACGAATTGAAAAATTGATGGGCTTATTGGCGATAGGTTTTTGTTGGGCTCATAAAACGGGAGAATGGCGTGCCACTAAAAAGCCCATTAAAATCAATAAACATCGTGATGGTCGACGTCCACAAAATAGCTTTTTTCGTTATGGTTTAGACTTTATTCGAACGGTGATTGTTAACCCTGTTGGACAAATAAGGCAATTTCGAGACTGTTTGAGGCTGCTAAGCCTTTCACCGCCGCATCTGAGGGTAATGCTATGATTTTTTGTTCGGTGCAAAGTAGATGGTATTTTGTTTCACGCGCGAATTTACTGCTTACGTTACACGTGATTTTAAGCTACAATCCAAAAAAAGGGTGAATTTTTACCAAAAATAATAACGTCAGGGAGAATTTAAACATGTTTTTTTTACATCGATGGCGCGCTAATGTTAAGCAATATTGGCACGGAAGTTTTTATGACGATGAATATGAACAACATTATTTACCATCAGGTTTAGAAAATAAAAGAGATTCATTAAAAAGAAAAAGCCAAGCTGATACTCTTAGTGGTGAAGACAAAGTTTGGTATTTAATATCTTCTAAACGTGTCAATCCGTATCATAATTTTTCAGAGATGGGACCGGTCCCTAGATGGCTTCTTGAAGTATCCTTATTTGTTCCTGGCATTATTATTTACCCGTTACTCAAAACGGTTGCAGATTACACCTCTCGAACTCATTCGGTTCTATTCGACTTAGACGAAAAATGGGATGCGTTTTTTAACAACGAGGATGGATTTAAGCGTTTGATTGCAGAAATAGGTGACGACCCCTTTTGGTATCAATCCTTAGAAAGTCAGAATTTAGTCCGCAGTTTGAACGAGCTTGCCTTAATCGAAACGCTTCAACCTTACGTGGATGGATATCTCATTTACATGAAGAAAGCTCGCGAAGATTTTGAACGTGATGCAGCTAAACGTGGCATAGTTAATATTGTCTATCCAGAGCCTTCCTATATTAATATTAAGGAAGAGGCTTATTTAAACACGTTAACAAGTGAAGCAGCTACTGCTTCCAAGGCTAACGCTAAGTCAAACTGTCGCAACAACCAGATAACGCTTATCAAGAAGTACATCAACCAGCCAGAAAATAAGGGCGCAAAATTACTGCAATTTATAGAAGCCAATTTACTTCGAGCAGCAGAGCCTGACGAAACAAGGAAAAAGAATTTATTAACGAAAGTAAGGCTTGAGATTACCAGATTAGAAAAAAGGCATGTTTTTTTTGCAGAGGCTAAATTGCGAAGCATGAAAGCTTATATTTTAAATGACACTATAGAGAAAGAGGACGAATTACGTAAAATAATTTCTGTACCTCGCTACTTTAGCCTATTCAGTAAACCACCAAAATCTTATAACAACGTCTACGGCTATGATTCAATTTCAGCGAGCCCCCCAGAGACTAACTCAACACACACCCCGCTTAGTGAGACGGATAATCATAATACCATTCTTAACCAAAGGTAATAAGCGGTTAAATTTCCATTTTGTTAATAACATGCTCCATCCATAGACTGGTTAAGTAATTCCACTATACACATTGAAAAAGGCTAAGCAGTTTATTGAGTGATTAGCTCAGCTAATTTTCTTTGGATGACTCGACAAAACTAACTATCAAAGATGTGCAAAGATGTGCGATGAAAATGATCCTTCATGAAGACAAGTGATCATTTAAATCAAGCTCTTAATAGTATCGTCAGCTTGCTGATGATAGAATGTTCCATCTTCAGCCACTTTTTAAAGATGCACTATGACGCATTCATTGACTGCTTGCACAATCACGCTAACAGGTAGGCACAAGGCCGACTTACACGACCTATGTACCGTTATTTACTGTATTTATTAATATTTCTCTACCCTTGTGCTGACGCATGGGCTTGGCCGTGGCAAAAAGATTATCCTGCTACGAAAAATGCCCAAGAGAGTATTGAATTACAGTCCTGTGTCACAGGCTTACCACCGCTGTTAGCCGCCAATGTCCAAAATCGTTTAAATGCCAATCTCGACGATTTGCCAAAACCATTAGATCCTTTGATTGCCAACAGTTTTTATGAACAAAGTTCCAGTGCAATTATCGCTGGCATCAGTCCTTTCAGTTATTTTAACCCAGTAATCCGTCAAAGCTTAAGCACACCCACCACCAACCATTGGTTACTTCAATACCATGTCACACCAGGACCGGTCAGTGTCATCACTAAAATCTCACTGCACTTAATTGGCCCAGATACCCCGAGTTTACAAGCCTTAATCGATCATCCGCCATTTCACTTAAATGAAGCTTTTTTAAGTGCCACGTATGAAACGTATAAAGAAACTTTAATGGCTCAGGCGAATAAACTCGGCTATATCGATGCACAATTTAGTGACCATCGTGTATTAGTGAATCGTGATACCCACAGCGTAGCCATTTATTTAAGCCTTGATCTTAAACAATCTTATCGCGTTGGACCGGTTACTTTTCAAAAAAATCCACTGAATAATACTTTTTTACAAAAGTTTGTACCTTTTAAAATAGGTTCCCATTATAGCCCTGACGATACCGTGTTATTACAAAAACAATTGACTAACAGTGGTTATTTTCAACAAGTGGATGTTTTACCAAAACGCGATAACACCACGGCTAGAGACACGATGCCCATTCAAGTCAACCTCACGCCTAAACCTCGGCAACAATACACGTTGGGTGCAGGTTATGGCACCGATACCGGACCTCGAATCAGCGCTGGCACTAATTGGAATTATGTGACAGACACTGGCCATAAATTAATGATGATGACCCGTTTATCGCAAGTGCAAAATATGGCGATCACGAAATACACTTTGCCGGGCAATAATCCGCTTGAAGATCAATACCATGTTAATGGCAGTTTAACGACCAATACCATCAGTCAAGGCAACAGTCAAATTCGTCAATTCGGCAGTGGCTTTAGTCATAGCCATGGAGGTTGGCAAACGACGATTAATGTAAGCTATCAACTTGAGCATTACAGTTTTAACAGCGATCCTTATCAAACCTCGCATTTATTATTGCCGAGCATTAGTTTTCAAAAAATCACCAGTGATAACCCACTTTATCCAACGCGCGGTAATAGTTTTAATGTCATGCTTCAAGGTGCCAAAGAAAATGTACTTTCCGATACCAATTTACTGCAAGCGCGTTTACAAGATAAATGGCTTTTCCCCGTCACTTTAGACAGTCAATTGTTATTAAAAACCGATCTTGGTTATACCGCTATCCACAAGCAAACTTTATTACCGCTGTCGTTGAGTTTTTTTGCCGGCGGTTCACAAAGCATTCGTGGTTATGGCTACAATGAATTGGGACCTGGACGGTATTTAATCACCGCTAGCGCTGAATTTCGCCATAAAATCATCACCGATTGGTATGGGGCTACTTTTATCGATATTGGCAATACCTTTGATAATGTGCCAAATGGCGCGACAAGTGGTTTAAGCAGTAAATTAGGCGCTATTTACAATAGCCTTGAACGCGGGGTAGGTATCGGAATCGGTTGGAATTCACCCGTTGGCCCCATGCAATTGAGTATCGCCAAAGCGGTTACCTTAGCAGGCGAACCCAATCGCATTCAATTTAACATGGGCACCTCGTTATAAATACGCGAGGTGCATTCAGCTTGTAGCTTATAATGCTAAGATCTATTTTAAGGTGTTTCTTACGTGCGTATTGCTTTATTAATCGAATACAATGGTCAACGTTTCTATGGTTGGCAAGCGCAAGCCAATCTTCGAACTGCGCAAGGTGAATTACAAACGGCGTTATCGAAAGTCGCACAAGCACCGATCACGGTGTTTTGTGCCGGGCGAACCGATCGCGGTGTCCATGCGACCGGTCAAGTGGTACATTTTGATACCACTGCCATCAGGCCTCTTTATGGTTGGGTCTTAGGTGCTAATACTTACCTTGACCGCGATTTAGTGATTATCAAAAGCACCCTTGTTAAAGATACATTTCATGCGCGCTTTTCAGCTATTGCAAGGAGTTATCGTTATGTCATTGCCAATCAACCGCGACGCTCTGCGATCCATGATGGGTTAGTCACTTGGGTCCATCAACCCCTGGATGCTGAATTAATGCATCAAGGGGCTCAATTCTTAATGGGCACCCATGATTTTACCGCTTTGCGCGCTACGGGTTGTCAAGCCCAAACCCCGATTCGCACGATTCATACTATTAACGTGCATCGGGTCGGCACGCAAGTGATTATGGACGTCACAGCCAATGCGTTTTTACATCACATGGTGCGTAATATTATCGGTGTATTAATCAAAATCGGCACGGGTGAACAACCCATCGATTGGGTAACTCAGGTATTATTGAGCAAGAATCGCGCTTGCGCTGGCATCACCGCCCCGCCCGATGGTTTGTGTTTAAGTCACATCACTTACAAAGAACCACTTTTTTAAAAGGATTCCTATGGATTTTACGTTATCCGATGAACAACGCGCTTTGACTGAAATGGTCGAGCAATTCACTGAAGCAGAAATAACCCCCAACGCCAAAGATTGGGATGAGCAGCACCATTTCCCCATCGCTACTTTGCGCAAAGCAGCCGATTTGGGTTTGGCTGCTATGTACGTCAAGCCTGAACTCGGCGGCAGTGGTTTAAGCCGCTTAGAAGCCGCTTTGGTGTTTGAAAAATTAGCGATGGGCTGCGTTTCGACCACCGCTTATTTATCGATTCACAATATGGTCACGTGGATGATCGGCCATTATGGCTCAAGTACCTTGCATGAAAAATATTTAAGCCACTTAGCTTCCATGCAGTGGACCGCCAGTTATTGCTTAACGGAAAGCAATGCGGGTTCCGATGCCGCTTCCTTGATTACCAGTGCCAGGCGCGATGGCGATTGTTATATCATCAATGGCGCTAAAGCGTTTATTTCTGGCGCTACCCAATCGCACGTTTATGCGGTGATGGTCAGAACCGGTGAATTGGGTCCCAAAGGGATCAGTTGTATCTTAGTTGATAAAGACACGCCGGGGCTTTCCTTTGGCAAACTTGAACAAAAATTAGGTTGGCATTCACAACCCACTGCGATGGTATTTTTTGAAAATTGCCGGGTACCGATTAGCCAATTGTTAGGTGTTGAAAACAGTGGCTTTTCCATCGCGTTAACCGCATTAAATGGCGGGCGAGTTAATATTGCTGCTTGTTCATTGGGAGGGGCTAGTGCTTGCTTAAAAGCAAGTCTGGCTTATGTGCAAGAGCGATCCCAATTCGGTAAAAATTTAAGTCAATTTCAACACATTCAATTTACTTTAGCCACCATGGCCACTCAACTCGATGCGGCGCGTTTAATGGTTTACCGGGCCGCTGCCGCTATCGATAATCAAGATACCCCGTTGGTGACCCAATGCGCGATGGCGAAAAAATTTGCCACCGATGTCTGTTTTGAAATTGCCAATCAAGCGCTACAATTGCACGGTGGTTACGGTTATTTAAAAGATTATCCGATTGAACGTTTTTTACGTGATTTACGGGTTCACCAAATTTTAGAAGGCACCAATGAAATCATGCAAACCATCATTGCTAAACGGTTATTAGAAGCATGACATTTATTCATTTACGGGTGCATAGCGAATATTCTCTGGTCGATAGCGTCATTCGTCTCGATGAGTTATTTGCACGGTTAACGCTTGAAAAAACCCCTGCAATTGCGCTTACCGATCAAAGCAATTTATTTGCTGCAGTAAAATTTTACAAAGCGGCGCTTAAAGCTGGCATTCAACCTATTTTAGGTGCAGATTTGTGGATCATGAATTTAGCGAAACCTAATGAACCGTGGCGCTGTACGTTGCTGTGTCAAAATCGTCAAGGCTACCGCCACTTAACAGAATTAGTCTCGCGCTCTTATACCGAAGGCCAAATTTCAGGTATTCCGCAAATCAATGCCAATTGGTTAACGCCGAGCCTATGTGAAGGTTTGATTATCCTGATCAATTACCAAAGTGAATTAGCCCATGCTTTAAATAGCCGTAATCCACTGGCGGCCTCCGATGTGTTAAACACATGGCGTACGCTTTTCCCCAATCGCTTGTATATTGAATTATCGCGCACGCTCAAGCCGGCTGAACACACGTTCGAACAACAGGTTTTGCCACTGGCGTTTCAACAGCAATTGCCATTAGTGGCGACCAACGATGTGCGTTTTATCGATCAGGATGATTTTGAAGCCCATGAAGCGCGGGTCGCGATTCATGATTCAGTCGTGTTAGATGATCCACGCCGTTTGCGCCGTTATACCCAACAGCAATATTTGCGCACTTCGGCTGAAATGCAAGCACTTTTTAGTGATTTACCAGAAGCAATTAAAAATACTCTGGAAATCGCTAAGCGGTGTAGCGTCTGTTGGGAATTAGGCATCACCAGTCTGCCCACTTACCCCACTGGCGATCTTTCAACAGAAGATTATTTAACGAATCTTAGTCACACAGGCTTAAAAAAACGTCTGGATTTTTTGACGGAACATGCACACATCGCTCGCATCAAAGATTTTAGTGATAGTGTGTATTGGCAGCGGTTAAAGACAGAATTAACCGTGATCAATCAAATGGGCTTTGCCGGTTATTTTTTAATCGTCGCCGACTTTATTCAATGGTCCAAAGATAATGGTATTCCAGTTGGTCCTGGGCGCGGTTCAGGGGCAGGTTCTCTGGTTGCTTACGCGCTGGGCATTACCGATTTGGATCCTCTGCAATACGATTTATTGTTTGAGCGCTTTTTAAATCCTGAACGGGTGTCGATGCCGGATTTCGATATCGATTTTTGTATGGAAGGTCGTGATCGGGTTATTGATTATGTCGCTAATAAATACGGTCGCACCGCAGTCTCACAAATCATTACCTATGGCTCAATGGCAGCCAAAGCAGTTATTCGTGATGTTGGCCGAGTATTGGCTCACCCTTATGGCTTTGTCGATAAAATCGCTAAATTAATTCCCTTTGAAATCGGCATCACGCTGGAAATGGCGATGCAGCAGGAAGCGGAATTACAACGTCGTTATACTGAAGAGCCAGACGTAAAAGCTTTGCTGGATTTGGCGATGAAGCTGGAGGGTTTAGTGCGTAATGCCGGTAAGCATGCCGGTGGTGTCGTCATTGCACCTTCAAAACTCACCGATTTCATGCCACTTTATTGCGAAGCCGATGGCTCTAATTTAGTGAGTCAATTCGATAAAAACGATGTTGAAGCCGTCGGCTTAGTCAAATTCGATTTTCTCGGTTTAAGGACGCTCACCATCATCGATTGGGCAATTAAAAACATCAATATTCGTCGGGCACTTGAACAATTAGCGCCGCTCGATATCCATTTAATTTTGCTCGATGATGCACCCACCTTTGTGCAATTGAAACTCGCTGCTACCACCGCGGTATTTCAACTCGAATCGCGCGGCATGAAAGATTTGATTCGCCGCTTAAAGCCCGATTGTTTCGAAGATATCGTCGCGCTGGTGGCGTTATTTCGCCCTGGCCCTTTGCAATCAGGGATGGTCGATGATTTTATTTCCCGCAAACACGGGATCACTGAAGTCGTTTATCCACATCCCGATTTAGCCGATATTTTAAGCCCTACTTACGGCGTAATTCTCTATCAAGAACAAGTGATGCAAATCGCTCAAGTCTTGGCGGGCTTTAGTCTTGGCGCAGCGGATATGTTAAGACGTGCGATGGGTAAAAAAGATGCTTCGGAAATGGCGAAGCAACGGCAATTGTTTACCGATGGTGCCGTAGCTCGTGGTGTCGATATCCTCGTGGCTACTGCCATTTTTGATTTAATGGAAAAATTTGCCGGTTATGGTTTCAACAAATCCCATTCAGCCGCTTATGCATTATTATCGTATCAAACCGCGTGGTTAAAAACCCATTATCCAGCCGAATTCATGGCAGCGGTATTATCTTCCGATTTAGATAATACCGATAAAGTGGTGTTATTTATTGAAGAATGTCAGGCCATGCAATTAACCGTATTAGCGCCCAATATCAATACCGACCACATTAAATTCACTGTCTCTTATGAAAAAATTGACACCCCTGAAATTCGCTATGGTTTAGGGGCTATCAAAGGTTCAGGGGAAGCGGCTTTAACGGGCATTATCCAAGAGCGTGATAACAATGGCCCATACCGTGATTTATTGGATTTTTGTGTTCGTTGTGATTTGCGCAAAGTCAATAAACGGGTACTCGAAGGTTTGATTAAATCGGGCGCCTTTGATAGCTTTAAATTGAATCGCGCCAGTTTAATGACAAGTTTACCGATCGCGTGCCAACACGCTGAACAACAAACAAAATTAGGCAATCAAGGTGATTTATTTGGCGCACTGGCTGACGAACACAGCCCTGCCATGATTTTAGAAAACGAATTGCCGATAAGTCAATTGTTAGCCTTTGAAAAAGACACCTTGGGTTGGTATCGCTCTGGTCATCCCTTATCGGCTTATGGTGATGAATTAAAGCATTTAGCCAATGCCCATATCAGCCATTTAACCCCTTCTGAAAAAACCATCACTATCGCCGGTCAATTAACGCAGTTAAAAGTTATCACGACTAAACGAGGCGATCGCATGGGGATTGCCACCCTCGATGAAGCGGGGGCTAAAATCGATTGTGTCATTTTCAGTGAAGAGCTTGAAAACTGTCGCGGCATTTTACATAAAGATGCTGTGTTGATTATCGATGGGGTAGTCGATAACGATAAATTTTCCGGTGGCATTCGCTTAACGGTTAAACGCGCCCAATCCTTGAGTCAAGCGCGCGAATTATTGGCTGAAGCCTTGGTCATTCGTTTGACAGCAGCAGAATTAAAAAAATGTTTAACCGATGCCTTTAAGCAATGCTTAACGCAACATGCCGGTAATTGTCCCGTCCAATTATGTTATCAATTTTCTAACGGTGCCATAGCGTGCTTATTGGGTCCTCGCTTTCAAGTGAAACCCACCGATGAATGTTTAAACCAATTGCGACAACTTTTCTCAAGTGAGCAAATTTATATGAAATACTAAGGATCCACTATGTCTACGTTTAATTTTAACCTTGGCGAAGAAATTGATTTAGTACGTCACACGATTGTTGAATTTGCTAAACAATCTATCGCACCACGCGCCACTGAAATTGATCACAGCAATGTTTTTCCCCGTGATTTATGGCCCTTACTTGGGGAGTTAGGTTTTTTAGGCATTACGGCAGAGGAAACTTACGGTGGTAGTGGCATGGGGTATTTAGCTCATGTGATTGCGATGGAAGAAATTAGTCGCGCTTCCGCTTCGGTGGGTTTAAGTTATGGAGCCCATTCCAATCTCTGCATTAATCAATTGTCCCGCAATGGCAGTTTGGCTCAAAAAGCGCGGTATTTGCCGAAATTAATTAGTGGCGAACATGTTGGCGCTTTAGCCATGAGTGAAGCCAATGCCGGCTCTGATGTAGTGGCGATGCAACTTTATGCTGACATTGACGGCGATGATTTTGTTTTAAGCGGCACTAAAATGTGGATTACCAATGGCCCTGACGCCGAAACCTTAATTGTTTATGCCAAAACGGATAAACATGCCGGTTCACGGGGTATTACAGCGTTTATCATCGAAAAAGGCATGCCAGGCTTTAGTACTGCCCAAAAACTCGATAAATTGGGTATGCGCGGTTCCAATACGTGTGAATTAGTCTTTGACCACTGCCGCGTACCACGCGCTAATGTCTTAGGGGAAGTGAACCAGGGCGTTAAAATCCTCATGAGTGGTTTGGATTATGAACGGGTGGTGTTAGCCGCAGGCCCCGTCGGGATCATGCAAGCGTGTTTAGATGTAGTGCTACCCTATGTCAAAGCGCGTCAACAATTCAAGCAAGCCATCGGTGAATTTCAATTCATTCAAGGCAAAATCGCCGATATGTACAGTACCTTAAATGCATCGCGTGCTTATCTTTATGCTGTTGCCAGTGCGTGTGATCGCGGTGAAACCACTCGAAAAGATGCCGCTGGCGTCATTCTTTTTACAGCAGAAAAAGCCACCCAAATGGCATTGGAAGCGATTCAATGCTTAGGCGGCAATGGTTATATCAATGAATACCCAACAGGTCGCTTATTACGTGATGCTAAATTGTATGAAATCGGCGCTGGCACTTCAGAAATTCGCCGCATGTTGATTGGCCGCGAATTATTTAATGAGCAATAGTGGCTTTTCTCGTTATCCTAAAACATCTTTTTCGTTTATAAACGCAATCCAGCATTTCAGTGCTATGATCAGCGTTTTGCTGTCCTACTGACCCGCACTGATTATTTACACTGTTAAAAAAGGTTTTGTGCAGAAAGGTGCAAAATGACGATGAATTAAGTTAAAGGATTGACATTTTTTTATGATTTCAAAACGTATTTTTATTATCGCACTATGGCTAATACCTCTTTCTGCCGTAGCCGATACGTTATGGCAGAATACTGCATGGCGCCCGATACTGCGTTTAGGAGCAGGCCTTGCTTTTATTCAAGATGCTGGGCAATCACAAAATTTTGCGATTCAAAATCCCGCCAGTGATGAATTTTACGATTATGCCGCCGATAACACGACACAAACGCCAGCCATCAGTGAAGCTTTTTTAGGTCTGCAGTGGCAACAAAACCCTCAATGGGCGTGGCAATTTGGTCTTAACTATACGCAAACAACGGCTTTTCATGCCAACGGCACCTTAACTCAAGGAGCAAATGTCAGTTCAGACGATACTTACAACGATAACTACACTATTGCAAGTAAACAATGGTTACTCGAAGCAAAGTTGTTAAACACCCAACTTGGGCTTTATCACCCTTATGTTTCAGCAGGCACCGGCGTTGCTTTTAATCAAGTAAGCGATTATCAAACATCGGTTCCTTATACGGAAACATTTACGCGTATGTATGCCAATAATACGACGACCACCTTTAGCTATACCTTAGGTACAGGACTCGATATCGATTTGTCAGAACACCTTCGCCTTGGCGTAGGGTATCGCTTTAGTGACTTGGGTCACGTAAGCTTAGGTGATGCCACTATTGATAGCACACCGGTCAGTGGCACCTTAGCGCAATCACATCTGTATGCGCAAACATTGCTCGCTCAACTAACGTGGTTACTTTAATGGCTATAACGACTTTTATGAAAAACCTAGCTTGGTTACTGTTCATTTTGCTACTAATAATATCCAGTACCCTTAGTTTCGCCCTACCCCTAACGATCGTCGCCAAAACGATGCTCCCTACCACCGTCAATTTAGGTTATAGCAATGTGGCTTATTACACGATTACCAACAATACTCCTTCGCAACGCAACGCTAATTATCTAAAATATCTCCCTGGTGGTTCCACAATCACTAGCCAAATCACTACTGCCGGTACGTATCAAGATACCTGTGGCGCTACGTTTAATTTAGCGCCTAAAGGGCAGGTCGGTGATAGCTGTACCTTGCAATTGAGCTTTACCAATACCATCAATGGCACCGATCCAGATCCTACTAAGCATTTGTTTGCATGCTTTCCAGGCGGCATTAGCTGTTCTGGCACCAATGAACCTTTGAATGTCACCGCCATTGCTAATCCTGCTCTTAACCCTTATAAGGCTTGGTTAGCGCAATTACCCCAGGGTGGTTATCAGGCAAGCCAAGGCAATGCGTATTTAATGACCAATAGTGATTGTGCCTTATTTATTTCAATTTTCGGCAGTTGTTTTGACCAAAATCCCGCTGCCCCTTATATTATTCCTCAACCCCCGATCGAGCAAAGTTATGTCGATCCTTATTATGCGGTACCGCTCAATCAAACCAGCCCTGATGGTGCTGCCAATATCATCTATCGTTTAAGCGATCAAGAAGCCTTAGTGACTATCGTTTCTTATCCACCTAAAGCAGCATATCTAGGTTATCAAAGTTACGTATTTAGTTCTGAAACCCGTAATTACCCAACGACTGATCCTTTACAAATTCTTTCGCCAGATCCGAGTCGATTTGAACTCTTTGCCAGCATCGGCAATGATGTCAACAACACCCTCGTACAAAACCAATTAACAACAACTCCGTGGAATGGTAATGTTGTTATCTATATCACCACCACCAATCAAGCGTTGGCGCAAGCGTTAACTACCAATGCTATTAATCAAGGCATCAGTGCTAAGTCCATTTTTATTGAACCGATGGGAGCGAATATACTTAGCGGGAATGATTCAAGCAGTGATGATTTTGTGACGCTAATTCGTTATGCTGTGCCTGAATCAACGTCGAGTGCCAATAATTGGAATGCTAATTTAAACACCAATGTCTTAGTCTATAAAGTTACTAAGGCTACGCTGGACGTGTCTCGTTATGGTATCAATGCTTATACGGCACGCGATGGCACCACGGATGAAACCGCGTTACAAAATCCCCTCAACCAAGTAGCTACATTATTACAAACTTATCTGACATCAAAACAAGGGACTGCCAGCACCATTAAAGCTTCTGACCCTTCATCCAGAGATAATAATGCCCATGTTCCTACCTATGGTTTTGTGGGTGGCACGTGCATTGATAAAGGCACGATTTGCAATGGCGACAATCAAGATACCAGTACTTATGCAATGGCAAAACTCGATACATTGGGTGCATCGGAAACGGCTTTTATCGTTGGGGTTAATCACAATGTGTTAAATAACGCCAGTTATATTTCTGATGCCATTTCTAATGCAACTACTTCAGCAGGGGTCGCCAGTTCATCGCAAACCAATCTTGGCGCTGTCGGCTTTGATAGTGGCGTGCTTACTGGCTCTGCTCAAGCAGTATTAAATGCTCTGAACATTAGCGTCTCGGATGAATTAGCGAACTTTTTACCGTCTCTTTACATCACATTTATTGCCAGAAATTGCAGCAATACCACGATCAATGCTGCGAGTGCTTATTGTATTAATTTACAAGGCAATAATTTAGTGCCGGCTACGGATGCTATCAGTTTCACGGAACGCTCTTATATCACACCAAACACTACTACCGGCGGTAATGTCAATGTAATGATCTATCCTAGCTTAATCGCCGCTAGCTCCGACTTTTCTTCTAGCGATAGCTTAATCGCTCGCTTCAATAAACGCTATCACCTCAAATCACTCTGACCAGTAATGCCTCGATCAAAGTGATTAAAAATATGATGGGCCGAAAATTATTTAATGAGCAATATGAGCAATAAAAGAGTGATTTTTAGGCTCGCTATTAGCTGACTTATGCTAGTGTTGCTGGCATCGTTCTACTAATAGCATTTTGATTATGAAATTCCCCTTCTGCTTATTCAAACGGCAACGTGGCGTGCAATTTGAAGCGTTGGCACGTCATTTCCTAGAATGCCAAGGTTATTCTTTAATTACGCAAAATTTTACCGGTTGGCAGGGGGAAATCGATTTAATCATGACGCATGGTAACCAACTGGCTTTTATCGAAGTCCGTTATCGTGAATCATTACGCTTTGGCAGCCCGCTCGACAGCATTGATTACGCCAAACAACAGCGCATTATCGCCACTGCCGAAGTATTTTTCAAACGTTATCCATCGTATCGAAGCTATCATTACCGTTTTGATGCCGTATTAATTGGCCCCGATTATTTACATTGGCTAAAAAATGCCTTTTAATCGCTTACTTGACGGTTAAGTTTGAAAGCCAACCATCGTTAACGACAGGCGTGGAAGCTCAACGCACTATCAGACTATTTAGGTTTCACGCTAAAGACCCTATCAGCAATCATATTGTCTTCAAAGAATTCTTTAAATACTTTTTCAAGCAAATTGCGATTTTTTTTTAGCATTGAATGCCGCTATAATTTAGGGGGTAGACAACAGAGATATCTTCCCCCGCTTGTTTTTGGGAATCTAACGAGGCTTGTAAGCTTTTCATGCTAGCTTCATAGTAAGCCGGTGATGGCGGCCTGTTAAAAAAATAGACCAAGTAACGGATTTCTTTTAACCCTTTGTACCATAAAAATGTTCATTTCTCGCTGCAGTGCTTTATCAAGATCCCATAAACCATTTAATCCTTTTATAATACTTTCATTATGCGGTAAATAACTGACAATATGACGTAATATCTCTTGATTTAAGCGAATATTAGGGTGTTCATTGGTTATTTTATTCGTTGTTGGGTTAGATTTTTTTTGAAAAGTTTTTTGTTCTAATTGGTATAAAAAGCACGCGTTGAAAACAGTTCTTTCAATTATGCGAGTATGTAGATACTTACTGTTATTCAAGCTATAAAGCCCATTGTTGTGCAGTATGGAAATTTTTGATGCCCGTGGAAATAATTTTGTTATAGCGTTTAATTGATTTTTTGACATTAGGCTAACGTCACGTGACCCTAAAATTAGGGTTTCAATATTGTTTAAAGCTAAGGTGCTTTGTAGGGCGTCAAATTTAAAAGATGTTAACCCGCAGTTACTACTTAAATTCAGTGTCGTTAAGTGTGGGAACTGCGCAATGCTTTCAAAAAACGTTTGCCACTGCTCAGGCGTGAGAAATATAAATGCTTCCAACTGAAATCTAGCTGTAAAATTATTTTTTTATGCTTGAGTGGCGCATTTAAAAAATCTTGTATATTCATGTCTGGATAAACACCTATGTGTTCTGATATAAATTAACTTTTCCGATCATTTTACTTCACCTTAGCTTAAGGATTTATGAAATAAAAAATGCGTCAGTACGTGATTCAGGGCAAGCGCATTTGAAATAGCAGCTCTAGAGCGAATTTAGGCGGAGAAAAAGACCCAGAAGGCCAAAGGCCTCTAGGAAACCTCAGTCTGGGATAGCGCAACCCTTAAGAAACGAGGCTACAAAAACCAGCACGATCAGTGCGAAACGAGCTTCAACAACCCTAGCGAGTCTTCTTACGCACCGCTCGCGCTTTAAGCTCTTTTCTTTATTGTGAGACCCTACCTTTAAAGTCCTTAATGCAAGCACTTCTTGAATGCGATTGCCCTGCTGATCCATATCATAGAAATAGCCTCACATGTTTATTGGCGATCGGCAGCCCCACCACCGTTTAATTTTCAACGAATTTAAGGTGCTGATTGAACACTTTGCGTATATAATGACGCGCTTGCCTTACTCCCATGAACAAGAACAACCGGAATGTATTATGAATTTACATGAATACCAAGCGAAACAATTGTTTCGTGACTACGGCCTACCCGTCTCTGATGGTGAAGTGGCTTTTAATGCCGAAGAAGCCTTAAGCATCGCTACCAAATTAGGCACCAGCCAATGGGTCGTTAAAGCGCAAGTACATGCTGGTGGTCGCGGTAAAGCCGGTGGTGTTAAAATTGTCAGTACCAAAGAAGCCTTGGTTGATAGTGTTAAAGGTATGCTGGGCAAACGCCTTGTTACTTACCAAACCGATGCTAATGGCCAACCCGTTGATAAAGTCTTAATCGAACAACCGTGTGATATTGACCGTGAATTGTATTTAGGCGCGGTGGTTGATCGTGCTTCACGTCGTGTCGTCATCATGTGTTCAACCGAAGGCGGAGTGGAAATTGAAACCGTTGCGCATAACACTCCTGAAAAAATTTTGAAAGTAGCAATCGATCCCTTATTGGGCGTATTACCCTTTCAAGCCCGTGATCTTGGCTTTGCACTGGGTTTGACAGCCGATCAAATCAAACAATTCACGAAATTATTGATTGGACTTGGCAAAATGTTTGTTGAACGCGATTTAGCGTTATTGGAAATCAATCCCTTAGTTGTTACTAAAGATGGTCAGTTACTATGCCTAGATGGCAAAGTAGTGATCGATGATAATGCCCTATTCCGCCAACCCACGCTACGCTCGATTCGCGATGCCTCGCAAGAAGATGAACGCGAAAATCGTGCTCGTGATTGGGAATTAAACTACGTTTCTTTAGATGGTGATATCGGTTGCATGGTCAATGGTGCGGGACTGGCGATGGCGACCATGGATATTATCCAATTGCATGGCGGCTCACCGGCTAATTTCTTAGACGTTGGCGGTGGAGCTACCAAAGAACGCGTTACCGAAGCCTTTAAAATTATTTTATCCGATAAAAAAGTCCGCGGAATCTTAGTCAATATCTTCGGTGGTATTGTTCGTTGCGATTTGATCGCCGACGGTATTATCGGCGCTGTCCAAGATGTCGGCATCCAAATTCCAGTGGTTGTCCGCTTAGAAGGTAACAATGCTGAATTAGGTGCAACGCGTTTAGCCGAAAGCGGCTTAAATATTACTGCTGCGACCAGCTTAACTGACGCTGCCATTCAAATTGTCAAAGCCGTTGAGGAACATGCCAAACTATGAGTATTTTAATTGATAAAAACACCCGGGTTATCTGTCAAGGTTTTACCGGCCAACAAGGTACACTCCATTCCGAACAAGCCATCGCTTATGGTACTAAAATGGTCGGCGGTATTACGCCTGGTAAAGGTGGCAATACCCATTTAGGCTTGCCGATCTTTAATACCGTCGCTGATGCTGTTAAAGATACCGAAGCAACAGCGACCGTTATTTACGTCCCTGCGCCTTTTTGTAAAGATGCTATTATTGAAGCCGCCGATGCTGGTATTCAATTGATTGTATGTATCACCGAAGGCATTCCCGTCCTCGATATGCTAGCGATTAAATATTATTTAGATCAGCATCCCCATATTCGCATGATCGGCCCTAATTGTCCCGGTGTCATTACCCCAGGCGCCTGCAAAATTGGGATTATGCCAGGCTTTATTCATATGCCCGGTGTGGTCGGTATTGTTTCGCGTTCTGGCACTCTGACTTATGAAGCGGTTAAACAAACCACTGATTTAGGTTTAGGGCAAAGTACCTGCGTCGGCATTGGTGGTGATCCCATTCCTGGTACCAATCAAATTGAAATTCTGAAACTCTTTGAAAAAGATCCGCAAACCGAAGCCATTATTATGGTCGGGGAAATCGGTGGCACTGCTGAAGAAGAAGCCGCCGAATACATCAAACACCATGTCACCAAACCGGTTGTCTCCTATATTGCAGGCGTAACTGCTCCTGAAGGTAAACGCATGGGCCATGCCGGTGCCATTATTTCAGGCGGCAAAGGAACGGCGGCTGAAAAGTTTGCAGCGCTTGAAGAAGCAGGCGTCATCACCGTGCGCTCCCCGGCTGAAATGGGTAATGCTGTTGCTAAAGTATTAGGTAAAAAATAGTTAAAGACCCGGCCTTGCCTATTTATCCAAACAAGGTTGGGTCTTTGACGCTTAATATGACTCATATACCATTGAACACCCTCATCACCGATCGCTTAACCGCTGTTGATAGTCTGATCAATCAACAGCTTAATTCAACGATTCCGCTGATTGCTGAACTGTCCGAACACCTCATTCACAGCGGTGGTAAACGCTTACGGCCACAATTAGTGTTGCTTTGCGCTCAAGCCTTTGGCTATTTAGGTGAACATGATATTACCTTGGCTGCTGTCATTGAATTAGTCCATACTTCGACGTTACTACACGATGATGTGGTGGATAATTCCAGTTTAAGGCGCGGCAAAGCCACTGCCAATGCCATCTGGGATAATGCCGCGAGTGTGCTAGTCGGTGATTTTTTGTATTCACGTTCTTTTCAATTGATGGTCAGCGCGAATAATCTACCCATTTTAAAAATGTTGGCGGATGCGACGAATAGCATTTCCGAAGGGGAAGTCTTACAATTATTAAGCCGACACAATCCCGATACCACGGAAAGCGCTTATCTGGATATCTTACGTTATAAAACCGGCACCCTATTTGCTGCCGCCGCCCAAATTGGAGCTATCTTAGCCGAACAATCTTTTGACACAATTCAAGCCATGCGCCACTTTGGCGAAACTTTAGGTATTGCTTTTCAATTAATCGACGATGCACTCGATTATTGTGCTGATGCTGACACACTCGGCAAAAGTTTAGGCGATGATTTAGCCGAAGGTAAAACCACCTTACCGTTGATTTACGCCCTGCAACACGCCTCTGTAGCGCAATGCCAAACGATTCGTACCGCACTCTTAGAAGGTGATCGCACAGCGCTACCGTTGCTTATCGATATTATCAACACCTGTGGCGCACTTAACTACACGACTCAACTGGCCGAAGATTATGCCTTGCAAGCGCAGACATTATTGTTAGCCCATATCCCTGCATCAGCTTATCGTGATGCCATCGATGCGTTAATTACCCTAGCTGTCAAACGAGTGCGTTAAGCACAACATACTGCCAGTAACAAATAACACCCAAGCAGGCTGCTGGTCACAGCTTCAAACTTACATCGTGCTTATCCACCACTTTATTTTCTATTAAGGCAACAATACCGCGTTCTTTCACATGCAACACCATTTCTTTGGCATCCAATGCTCGTTGCATTTGAGTCAATAACGTGCGGATCATCGATTCTGATCGATCACAGTAAAGATCCACTGGTGCATAATGCAATTCCGGCCAAGAATGCACCGTCATATGAAAACCTTTGGCAATAAACGTCACACTTAAACCTTGAGGCTGAAAAGGATGTTGGTATTTTTGTAACTGTTCTAAACCCAATTGATCGCTAAGGTCTTCAAAAATTTCCACCATACGCTCAGCCGTATTAATTTTCGTGCTATTGCAACCGTAAAATTCAGCTATTCCATGAAAACCCGTCGGCGTTAAAGTGCGTGGTGAATGAATATTTTGCACTAATACTTTAGAAGGTATTTCTTCACGAATCCCTAAACGAAGACGCCGAGGATCCGTGCACCAACCTTCATCGCCAGCATTGTTTTCATGTAAACCACGCACCAATAAGCGGCTATTATTGACGCCAATTGGCAAACGTTGACTCAACTCAATAATAATCTCTTGAGGATCGGCAGATCCACACGTATAGGCATCAATCACTAAACGTCCATCGGCATAACCATGTAAAATAATGTGCGATTCTTGAATAACAATAGCTGCCACTAAGCTGCCATCATTAAATTGCTCACTGTATTGATACAAACGCGTTAAACCAACGGCATCGACAGCCCATTTCATTTGATCCAACAAAGCTTCAAGCGTAGGAATCGGCATTTTTTGCGTGGGTTTCCAACACGCTTCAATTAAAATATGCCGACCGATATAATGATGGAAACCTAAAGCTTTGTGGCTATGTTTGCGCCACTCCCCTGCTAAACCAAAGCGGTATAAAGAATCACTCAGTGTATATTCAGCTTTTAAACGTGAACACAAAGCATTTAATTTAATAACCGGGTTAAACGTAACCGTGGAATTAGCTGAAAAAAAAGTAAGCATAGTAAAAAAATAATTTAAAATTAAGACAACCACTTAGATACAGCTAGACTCAAGCCATAACCACCCACCAATAACCAGACAAACAAGCTAAAAGCAAAATACAAGGGTTTTAAACCAATTTGTTTGACTTTAGTAAAATTGGTTTCAATCCCTAACGCGGCCATTGCCAGGGTTAATACAAAAGTGTCTAGATCATTGATACTGGAAACTAAAGCTACGGGCAATAATTGCAGTGAATTAAAGCCAACCACCACGATAAAGCATACGGCAAACCATGGAATTGTGGTCATGAGTTTAGGCTTAACGGCTTGAGGAGTTAAACGCGCTAATATCATGCCCAGCACGACTAGCATCGGCGCTAATAACATCACACGCGTCATTTTAACGATCAACGCTGTATTACCCGCATCCACACTCACTTGTGAACCGGCCACCAATACTTGGGCTACTTCATGAATACTGGCACCAGCATAAATGGCATACTGGGTATTAGTTAACTGTAAAAAGCCCAAATGTTGAATAAAGGGATAAAGGAACATAGCCAGGGTACCAAATAATACCACACTGATTACCGCAAACGCTGCTTTATAGGGCTCACTCTTTAATACGCCTTCGGTTGCTAATACTGCTGCAGCTCCACAAATAGCCGCTCCGCTACTGATTAATAAAGCTAAATCCCGATCGAGTTTAAAGACTTTAATACCCACCCAGGTGCCGATTAACATCGTTAAGATAACGATTAACACATCTAACACAAAACCATTTAAACCGACTGCAAACACATCTTGAAAACTCAACCGAAAACCGTAGAAAATAATCGCTAAACGCAAGAAACGTTTAGCCACAAATTGAATACCTGGCGTCCATTCATGGGGCAAATGCACCCTTAATGTACTACCGTAAATCATCCCTAACACCACGGCAATCACTAAAGGGCTAAATCCAGACGCTTTAACCCATGGAATGCCAGCTAAAAAATAACTGGCTAACGCAAATAAACACGTGAAAAAGATCCCATTAAACGTGTGATGACGATTTTTTTGACTAAATGGCACTAAAGAATTCTCAATCTATCATTATTGGCAG
>CAISUE010000061.1 GCA_903888615.1 uncultured Gammaproteobacteria bacterium | reverse complement strand
TAAGAATAAGGTAAATATTAATTATAAGTATAAAAATAATATAAATGCTTTAAATTCTGTAAAAGTTAATTACAAAATAAAGCCTATTAAGAATGTTTTATTAACGGGATCTACTGGATTTTTAGGGTGTAATTTACTTAATCAATTGCTGTTAACAACGAATTACACGGTATATCTTTTAATAAGGTCTGAAAGCAAAGAGCAAGCGTTGAAGCGTATAGTGGAAAAATTTCATTATTATTTTGATATTGATTTAATGTCAATTTACTCTTCGAGAATTATAGCATTGTCGTCTGATATCGAAAAAAACGATCTGGGTATTTCAAAAAGTGATTATCAAGTATTAGTCAGTACGATTGATAGTATTATTCATGCTGCAGCACTAACAAAACATTACGGAAATTATGCTGATTTTTATTCAGCTAATGTGCAAGCTACCATCAATTTATTAACACTGGCTGAATTAACGTCGTTTAAAGATTTTCACTATATTTCCACGCATTCCATTTTAAATCAGTACTCTAAAATAAACGAAGAAGTGTTTCATGAAAATAGCTTGCTGCATTCCATTGAAAAACAACCTAATGTTTATATTCAGACTAAACATGCTGCGGAACTTGAAGTGCTTAATTATCGCTCAAAAAATGTCATTACCAATATTTACCGGGTAGGCAATTTAGCTTTTATTGCCAGTAATTATCGGGTTCAGCAAAATATTGAAGATAATGCTTTTATTAGTCGTATTAATAGCCTCTTAACGATGCAGACCATAGCAAAAGAAATTGGCTGTGAAGAAATTTCGCCAGCAGATATCACGGCGCAAGCAATTATCGCTTTATTTGATAAACAAGAATTAAACAATGGTATTTATCATGTATTTAATCCTTATAAGTGTAATATCGCCGATTATTTATTAAAGAATAAAAAGCTAGCTTTCAAGATGTTAGCTATTGATGAATTTATTGACAAAATAGTCGTTGATCTTTCTAGACCAGAGAAGCGTCCAATCATTGAACGCTTTTTATTACATCAAGGTTGGCTAGAAGGAGAATGTTTAACATTAACGAAAGTAAATATTCTTCAAGAAAAAACCAATACTATTTTACTTAATATGGGATTTATTTGGTCACCGAATGAAGAAGTGCATGAATGGAAAAAACTCAAAGAATACTTAAGCTTGGCATTAAAACGCTGGCCGACGGGTATTTTTGCTATTTGGTATCCGATCAAAGATCGCTGGAGTATTGATAAAAATCTAACGAAATTAACCGCTGAACTTAGCCAACCCTTTGTTCGTTTAGAATGTTGTCCATTGCTGGATGATGTCCCGTATCGTTTAAATGGTACGGGTATGTGTGTGATTAATCCGCCCTGGTTATTGGCAGAAGACATTCGTCCTATTGCCAATAAATTAGCTAAAGTGTTTGGGGCTTGAATGGCTGGCACGTGCGGGTTTTCCGCGCGGTGCGTGCTGAATAGATAAAAAGAGATTTTTATGAACCGATCTGAACAGTGTTTTCTTGAGGCGTGTCGCGTTATTCCCGGCGGTGTTAATTCACCGGTTCGGGCTTTTAAAGGGGTTGGGGGCACGCCCATTTTTTTTAAAAAAGCACTGGGTGCTTATCTTTGGGATGTCGATGATCAACACTACATCGATTATGTGGGTTCGTGGGGGCCGGCTATCTTGGGTCATACGCATCCGGCTGTCCTTGAAGCGCTCACACAACAAATGCACCATGGCTTATCGTTTGGCGCCCCCACAGCGCTTGAAACCGAATTAGCGTGCAAAGTCATTGATTTTTTTCCCGCTATCGAACAGATTCGCTTTGTCAGTTCAGGGACAGAAGCCACCTTAAGTGCAATTCGTTTAGCGCGCGGTTTCACCAAACGCAATAAAATTCTTAAATTCGAAGGTTGTTATCACGGTCACGGAGATTCTTTGTTAGTCAAAGCCGGCTCTGGGTTATTAACCCTTGGGGTCCCCACTTCAGCAGGAATTCCAAGCGATTTTGCTAAACACACATTAACAGCCAGATTCAATGATTTGGCGCACGTGCAGCAAATTTTTGCCGAGTGGGGAGAGGACATTGCCGCGATTATCATCGAACCAATCGCTGGCAATATGAATTTAGTGTTGCCAGCAAGCGGCTTTTTAGCAGGCTTGCGCGCTATCTGCGATCAATACCAGAGTGTATTGATTTTTGATGAAGTGATGACCGGTTTTAGGGTCGCCAAGGGTGGCGCTCAAGCCCTCTATCAGATTAAAGCCGATTTAACGACCTTGGGTAAAGTGCTCGGGGGCGGCTTGCCGGTAGGGGCGTTTGGTGGGCGCGCTGATATTATGGCGCATTTAGCACCCTTGGGGGATGTCTACCAAGCGGGGACGTTATCGGGTAATCCGCTGGCCATGCGTGCTGGCTTAACCACGTTACAACTTATTGAAGCGCAAACGGATTTTTATGAACAATTAGCATCGATGAGTGGGCAGTTAACACAAGGTTTAGTTGCTGAAGCTAAGGCAGCAGGCGTACCCTTGTTAGCTGACGGTGTGGGTGGTATGTTTGGATTTTATTTTACAGAATTAGCGCGCATAGCGACTTATGCGGATGTCATGCAGTGTGATAGCGTGGCTTTTAAAGCATTTTTTCATGGCATGCTTAAACAAGGGGTTTATTTAGCACCTTCGGCGTTTGAAGCAGGTTTTTTGTCAATCGCTCACAGTGCTCAGGACATCGAGAAAACCTTAACGGCAGCTAGCAAGGTATTTAAATCATTATAGGTGCTGCTATGGCTCATCATAGGGTTACGCCGGTATTTTATTCTCAGCCGCTCAGTGCACAAACAGGCCAGAAAATTTATTTAAAAATGGAGTGTTTTCAACCAAGCCTGTCCTTTAAAGTTCGCGGCATCGGTCGCTTGACCGATTATTATGTTGAACAAGGTTACCGATCCTTTGTCGCTAGTTCAGGCGGTAATGCTGGCTATAGCGCAGCGTACATTACCCGTGCGTTACAATTGCCACTGTTCGTGTTTGTGCCCCACAATACGCATCCGATTTATGTGGCTAAAATCCGCAGTTTGGGCGCGACAGTTATCATGAAAGGTGATGTTTGGGACGATGCTCATCAAGCAGCGCTACAGTATGCAACAGAGCATCATGCCGCTTATTTGCCCCCTTTTGATCATCCATTGATTTGGGCCGGTAATTCTACTTTGGTGGATGAAGTGGTAGCCCAAATGGCAAAACCGGATGCGATCATTGTCGCTGTAGGTGGCGGTGGTTTAGCGGTGGGTATCCTTGAAGGTTTGCAGCGTTATGGTTGGCAAGACATTCCTTTGTTTGGGATTGAACCTTTAGGAGCCGCTTCATTAGCCGCGAGTTTGGCGGCTGGAAAAATGGTGCAGTTAGCAGCGATTAATACCCTGATCACTACCTTGGGCACTAAGCATGTGTGTCAACGTTTAATCGATTTAAGCGCGAGTCACACGATCCATGCCTTACAAGTGGCTGATGCGCAAGCGGTGAAAGCTTGTCGTCAATTTCTCGACGATCATCAAGTTTTAGTGGAACCCGCTTGTGGTGCCGCTTTATCGGTGGTTTATGAACAACAGCCTGCTTTGCGTGCGTTTAAATCTTTGTTGGTGATGGTGTGTGGTGGGGTGGGTATTTCACCTGCCCTGTTGGCGGAATTTACTTCGCGCGCAGCCTAACAGGCTTTGTGCACTAGGGTTAATCAGGGTTCGTGGGGTTAAGTAAACCTTAAGTTGCAGCAGCCTATACTAGGATCATCTAAAAAAAATACGGTTGATACTAATGAACAATGCACAACTGCTCGAACGCATGATGCGTCAGTATGGTAAATCTAGCCTATCCTCAACATTTCGTTATTCGCCAGTAATCATTCAAGCACAAGCCTATTTAGAGGGATTGGAGCAATCTCAAAAAGTTAACGAAGCGACATTTAAAACGTTAATGGCGATTTTTTTACCTTTATTGAACGCTTGGGACCCTTCTAAGAAAGTGTCAGGGACGCTCAGTCTATTGCCATTTTTAATTAATGAAATATTAAAAAGTTTATCCACTACAAAAACGTTTAATTTAACGATCACCTTGAAAGAGATAAAAAAATTCCTTAGTGACGATATCCGCTGGGTATTTGATAAAAGCGATAGGAACGGCCAATGTTTTTTAAAAACAGTAAAAAATACCGATTATTTTAACTATGATTTTCTTTACGAAAAGAAAGAAGAGGAAAATGAGTATGGCTTTTTTGCGCATCACTTTGCATCATTTCAAACTGCTAACAGCCTTGAAATGATTTTAACTGTTTTAAAAGTATTTAATACAAAAGAACAAAAAGAAAAAGATGAATTGACCAGAGAGTTTAATCCACTGGGTAAGACTTGTAAAGTATATACGAGGTGGAGTAAAAAAAACAAAGACATCCTTGAGAATCTTCATAAACTTTATCAATCGGGTTCGTTAATAAGTAAAAACAAAGCCTGTATTTTAAAAATGTTAACGAGTTGGAAGTCTTCATATGGCTTTATGTTTATGTCATTAGAAACAGCTGGAAAATTAACGGATGAAGATAAAAGTTTCATTGTATCGGCTTCTTCAAATTGTCGTCCGGATGATACATTTAACCTGCTTTATGGCTTATACACGCTAAATAATGCCGGTCTATTGACGGAGGAAAATCGAAAATGTTTGATGGAGGATGTTTGGGATTCAAGAACTGCACATTTTCTTGTTATATTACATGAATTTCGTCAATTAACGCTTAGCATGCCTGAAAAATATGCTGTGCAAAATTTCTTTACTGCAGAAAAAGCAGATTTTCTAAAGATTTTAAAAAGTACTCTTTATGAACCTATTGGTGATTTTTTCCGTGGGCGAGGCGGGTCAAATACAATCTCGCAAAAAGAGAAGGATAAAGCGCGACTGGAATGTTTAAAAGCTATTTTGGATGTTTATGGTCAATTTTACGATCAAGGTTTATTGGTTCCTGAAAATAGGGCGCTGATTAACAAAATTTTTCCTATAAACGATATCGGCTATGTTGAGAGTACAACAAAAATTGTAGCAGAAGCGTTTATTTTATTAGAAAAAGCACAGTGTTTAACAGTTGAAGATAAAGAAATTCTTTGTAAGATGCGTAAAGGCGATGTAGTGACCGCTATCACCTATTCTGCTGGGCTAAAAGCAGCTGACTTATTTACCGAAGACAACAAGGCAATGGTATTTGTTAGTTATGAACATTTTTCAATAAACTATGCTTACTACGCTTCTCTCTTGGAATTAAAAGAAGCCAAGCTGTTAACGGTGGAAAATAAACAGCTTTTGCAACAGATTTCCTTAGTAAATAGAGAGCTTTTATGGCATTGTGTGCCGCTTATGGTTTGCCTTAATCGATTTAATAGCGATAATGCAGTAACGCGAAAAAAATACCTGACTCCTGAATTCCTTAGCCATGTCCCTGAATATCTTAAATTATTTGAATTCATGGTATGCTTCAATGAGCACGTATTGCTTGCGAAAAATTTTGATTTTATGTTAGATAATGCGTTGATTTTTACTGAAAAAGTTATTGATCGCCTGATTGAAAGTATGGCCAAGCCATTATTGACTCAGGCTATCTGGGATGGCATTAAAACACTGGCTCAGGCCAGCGATTCAGAGCAAAAGATTTTGCAATACCTTGAGCAAGCACTAAACCCGCTAGCTGCGACTAACTCTGGTATGCCCACATTGCCCGCAACTCATCCCCTGTCTTCTCTTGCTATAAGGACGCAGTACCCTGAAAACACGCAAATATCAGCTCCAGTGGCCCCTGTTACTTTCAAGGAATGAAAGCGGAAAACCACTTTAATTTGATTTACGAGTTATGCTAGTATAGCCTACAAATTTTACCACTTTACTTGTTAAGGATAACTTGTTCCCGTGCCCACTCTTAGACCTTATATTTTATTATCTGGCTGTTTATTCGCAGCTTATGCGCAGGCTAATCCTCTTGAATTTCTAAAGAATATGGAAATTTCTGTGGGTGCAGGGCCTAGTTGGTTTACGGCTAACAATGGTTTGGTGCAAGCTACCGCGGCTGAGCAAGATCAAGCGGTGGTCAATAATGTTTCTTCAGGCTTGCTTAAAAAAATCGGCCTAGGTTACCATTTATTTGCTCAACAATTGGCTGATCGCCCTTATTTAAATGATCTGTTAGTCGAGTTGAATTATTATCATGTGAATAGCTCAATCAATGGGGTAGTCAACCTCAGTGGTGACCCAGATTTTAATTATTGGAATTTTCGCGCCCCTTTGAGCAGTACCCGCCTAATGCTGGATATTAAGCCGAGTTTATTTACTTATCAGCATATTTCACCTTATCCCATTTTAGGAATGGGTTTGGCATGGAATCATTTAAGTTTTAATGAAACACCAACGTTTCAAGACGCCAGTGATCAAGGTGCTGATACCCATTTAGCTGCGGATACGAATCGGCAGATCACTTATGACTTAGGCTTGGGTGCTCGTTATGCGATCAGTGAACATTTACATGCTTCGATCGATTATATTTACAATTGGGCTGGCAATTTAACGACATCGACCACTGCGGTTACTGGTAATTCCGTGATCACCGCACCCAGTTTTACCACCCGTTCACAGAATATTTTAGTCAATTTAAGCTGGCGTTTTTAAAAAAATGCATTTATTTTTCGCCCACGCGCGCGAGATATTCAGCATTGATGCCAGTGGCAAATAGTGATAGGCGATTTTCTATGTTGATAATCCCTCTTGCGCAAAGGCGCCCAAGCAGTATCCATGCAAAATAGGGAAATATTGTGAATCATTACCAAGGATTGATCATGAAAAAAATACCATTCACGCTGTGTTTATTAAGTGCTGGGTTGTTGAAAATGAATATGGCTTATGGCACCACCTTGCCGCTTATTTTTACCCAAACGCCCACGATTCCGAGTTCTATGCGGTCAGGAACGACTTATGGACCCTTCGATTATACCATTCAAAATATTTCGAAAAAAACGTTAGCGCCTACGTGGGGTGGTATTGATGGCATTATTATCAGGGCGGTGCCCGCCTTGACTAACGCGTGTGGAGCCACCATTGCACCAGGTCAACGTTGTAATATGGCGCTGAGTATTAAACCCAGTGGTACAGATCCGTTAATCGAAACACCGGAAATGGATTATGATTATTGGGTTCATACGCCCGCACCGACCATCAATGTACCAATGTCTAATAGCCCTTCGGCGGCTTATATTATGGTATCCGATCGTAGGGCAAATCTTATTTACAGCTTTACACCCGACTCGACAGGCGTACCAACTTATACCTTAGGCATAGGGGGAACGACTTTACAGGGGCCGGCGGGGTTATGGGTCGATGAAGCAGAAAATCTGTGGGTCGCTAACCGTTATGGCTCAGGCGCTAATCCCACCGATGTGCTGGAATACCCTTTTTCTGCGTGGCATAGTTCTGGCGATGCTCCGAGCAGTACGGTGGCCAATGATTTAGAAGGGCAATATATGTCAGTCGCTTTAGGTGGCAATGGCACTTTGTATGTTTTGAATGACTTTAACAACGATGTTGAAGTATTTGAAAATCCAATCGGCACGTTAACCGGAATGAATACATCCGTAGCTTTCCAAAATCCCACCGCCTTATGGGCTGCCAGTTCGGGAGTGTATTATGTGGCAGATTCCAGTGCTAATGCACTTTATCAATTTTCTGCTAATGCCATAGGTACTTCTATTCCTACGCAAACAGTTACTTCCACAAGTTTGCAAGCGCCCACGTCAGTGTGGGTCGATGGCAGTGGTAATATTTGGTCGGTAAATACGAGTACACCGGCCATTGTTGAATTTGCGTCGAATGCCGGCTCTGCTGCTACCGCTATTTGCACGCTGACTTCGGCCAACATTACGGCCCCTCGAGCGATCGCAGTGGATCAAGCCGGTTATGTCTATGAATTGGATGGTTTAAATAATGGCACGATCAATGTGTTTGCGCCAGGATCATGTGGCTTCGTAACGCCGACAAACACCTTTACCCTCACAGGTGGCGGATTTTCGGATGCTGTTGGTATGACTATTGATGATCCTGTGACTTATATTACCCGTAAACATGAATAATGGCGTTGTACATCGGTGGACAAAACTACACGACTGCACAGCTGGCACAGCAAATGCAAGCGGTGTTCAATTTAGCATGTCTGGAGTATTGTTTGCCGGATGAACCGCTTTTTTGTCAGGCGTTAGCGGATAAAGATTTTTTGACTGAAAAAGTGAATTTTATCACGACCGGTGAATACGCCTTTGTTGATCCAGCTCAAGCGAAACCTTATATTGCCAGTCTCGGCACGACCTCTTGTTTGCAATTTAGTATTTTTAATCCTACCACCAAAGAATTATTGCACTGTCATTACAACAGTGCTTTTACAATTGCGTGGTTAGACATTATGCAGTTATTTAGCGGTCAAGCGAATTTACAACTCATCATTTTAGGGGGGAATACATTTTTAAATCGCGAAGGGTCGCAACATAATATTTCCATGTTAAATTTAGCCGCATTAATAGAATCACTGGCCTATTTTTTGAAATGCCACCGTTACACGATCAATATTTGTAGTCAAATGGTTATGCATCATAATAGCATTTGGGTACCAATGGCAGATTATCGTGCGACTCCCCTTAAGTTATCGCCGACATTGCCAGGTATGCACCAACAACGCATGTTGCAATTGCAAAAAAATATCGGTTATCAAGGGGTTATTCCGGCAGAATTAATGAAAGATGTGGTGGTCGAATTTCCGCACGATAAAAACTGTCCCATTTATTATGCTTCGTTCCCACTCGCACTTCAAGAAGATGACTATATCAATGTGGCAAGGACAGCGCGTGAATGGGCCGCTTATCTGCGCCAGTATGAAGGTGAAAAGTTACCGTTGTTAGCCATTTATAACAAACGACCCTTGTTAGATGTTTTATTGAAGGCAGCTTGCCTACCGGCAGATGTGGCAACATTGCTTAAAATACCGCACGCTTTAATCAATCAATATTTAGAACGTTATGACAGTATTTTTTCGGGATGGGATCAGGCGGATTCAAAGCAGCAAATAGCTATGGTGCGCCAGTTAAAAAGTAATTTTGTGAAATTTTCTTCACGTTATCGACAATGGAAATTTTTAAAAGAACTTAGCAGGCTATAAAATATAGCGTTTTAATCAAGCGTTGATATCCAACCCACATTTTTGTAGTCTAAAATTATAAACAAAAATAATTCAATGGAATAAATATGCATTTTTATTTTTTAAAGATAGATGGTTTGTTAGGTATCGAACCTGCTTTTTTGTATTTATGTAATGCTAATAGGATGCTATTGTGATGATTAAAATTTCTCCCTATAGCCAATTATTTTATAATGAATGGAAATTGAATCCAAATCGAAGTGATTATAATATAGTATTTGATCAAGAATTGTTTGGTTTAATGGATATAGATAAACTCAATTATGCGTTTAAAGCACTGGTTGCTGATTATTATATTTTGCAATGCAATATAAAAGAAAACAAGCATCAACTGCATTGGGTTAAAAGAGCAAATGAAGATGTTAAAGTTGATTTTTTTAAAGGCTGTTTAAGCCAGTCTATGATGTTAAGTTATGTAAAAAAACCATTTAATTTAGAAAAAGATTTACTTTTAAGATGTGCTTTAATAGAAAAATCGATTGGTCAATGGCGGATAATTGTAGTGATCCATCATGTGATTATGGATGGAATGAAAGGTGAAAAATTTATCGAATATTTAAGTAACTACTATAATAATAAAGACTTTAAAAGCGATATCGGCATTGAGAATCAGTGTAAAATGTTATCTGAATTAGAGAAAAAATTAACTGAAAAGTTGGAATTAGAAAAAAACAATAACGATTTATTTTGGAAAGAAAAATTATCAGATAGCAGTAGTGTTGATTTAAGTTTTTTAAGGCCTTTTCATTTTAGTCAAAAAAAACAAATGATGGAAGAAGAGAATATTATTTCAGAATGTGGATTTATATTTAATAATGATGTATTATCTCAAGTAAAAAAATTACAACGAAAGTATCGAATAACTCCATATCTTTTTAGTCAAATTGTTTTTTCTCTGTTGCTTTATAAGTATACAGGGAATAATCGCATTGATTTAACGTATTCAGTGGCTATTTTAGCGGGTGCAGATTTTTTATATGGAGCACATGTTAATACCAATATTATTTCTTATCATTTTATTTCTAAAACGTGTTTAAAGGAATTGCTTAAATATTGTTATGATTATTTTAAAGAAATAAAAAAAGGCGATCACTCGTTTTATCCAGCTCAAGATATTTTTAATTTAGTGAATGAAAATAATGTAATTGATATTGGATTTATTCAAACAAATTTAAAGAGAAATAAATTCTATTTTAATGGTGTCAATCGAGTAGAGTTAAACACAGATTTATATATCGATTTAATAGGAAAAATAATTTTTGAACAAGAGTTAACGGATGAAAATATATTTTTTAGAGTAAAAAGCAAAAAAAAATATATTGATAAAGAGCTTTTAACAGAATTCATTGAAACGTACAAAAGAACTTATATTGAAATATTGACAGATTTATCAAACGATATTATCGATAAACCAATTTCTGATTATTCAGTAATTTCATTGGAAAATAAAAATTATTTATTAAATAATAGATTGGAAATGATAAATGAATACCCATCAAAATTAACTCATCAGATTTTTGAAGATCAGGTAGAAATAACACCGGATAATATCGCGTTAATATGTGGTGATGTAAAATTAACTTATCATGAATTAAATCAACGTTCAAATCAACTTGCTCACTATTTAAATAATACTTTTTCTATTAAATCGGATGAACTTATTGCTTTATTATTAGAAAATAACGTTCACATGATTATCGCCATAATAGCTATTTTAAAAGTTGGCGCCGCTTATGTTCCTATAGATCAGTATTTTCCTCAAGATCGAATAGAATTCATACTGGATGATACGAAAGCCGCGATTGTCATTATGAATGAGAATTATTTTGATAAGGTCGTTAATGATTTGAATTTAAAGGGGTGCGCTGTTATCACCGTCGATTCAAATGAAATGCATATTAAATTAAATAATGAAAGAGTGGTTAATTTAAATAATAAAATATGTGAAAATAATTTAGCCTATGTTACCTATACGAGTGGAACTACGGGTAAGCCAAAAGGGGTTATGATTGAACACAGAAATTTAGTCTCTTTTATTAAAAATTTTACTAAATATCCACTTGAAAAATGTGTCAATTATAATACATTGAGTACGACAAGTTATGTGTTTGATATTTTTAATTTAGAATATTTATTGCCATTAACAACAGGTTTTTCATGTGAATTTATTGATTTAATGACTTTAAATAAAAAAATAAATATTAGCTTGTACGGTTGCATTCAACTAACCCCCTCAAAAATAGAATTATTTACTCGCAATTTAGATTTTAGTATAAGCTTTAATAAACACCATGATGTTTTTTTTATTATTGGTGGCGAAGTATTTCCTCAAGCAAGTTTTAAAGCCTTATTGGGATTAGAGAAAAAACTTCGTTTGGCTAAACAAGCGATAAATTTTACCATTGTGAATGTGTATGGACCAACTGAAACGACTATTTGGTCAACTGCGGAAATTCTTCAATACGATTGTGATCAAATTTCAATTGGTCAAGCGTTATTTAAGGAAATGATATACATTCTTGATCGAAAGAAAAATCTATTACCTATTGGATCCCCTGGTGAATTATATATTGGTGGTTCTGGCGTGTCTCGAGGTTACTTGAATCAAGCTAAGTTAACACAAGAAAATTTCGTGATTAACCCTTTTCAAACACTTGAAGAAAAAAAATTAAATATTAATGCTCGAATTTATAAGACAGGTGACTTTGCGAGAATTTTACCTGGTGGTAAATTGGAATATATAGGCCGTAATGATGCGCAAGTGAAAATCAGAGGCCATCGTATTGAATTAAGTGAAATTGCAAGTGTACTAGCTAGATTTTCTGGCATTAAACAAGTTGCCATTATACTTCATGATTATTTTGATAAACACGCTATAAATTTAAGTGAAAAGCGAATTATTCTAGTTGCTTATTATTTGTCAGAAGAGTCCATTGATGAAACCCAAATGATGTTGCATTTAGCGCAATATTTGCCAGATTATATGTTACCAAATATGTTTATTCATCTAAAGACTTTTCCATTGACTATCAATGGTAAATTAGATAAGAAATCATTACCTAATCCAGAATATTATAAAATTAATCATTGGATTCCACCACGTAATATCCATGAGAAATATATTTGTGAAGCATTCTCAATAATTTTATCACTGAAAAAAATAAGTATTAAAGACGATTTTTTTCTTTTAGGTGGTGATTCAATAAAAGTGATTGCATTGATGTCATTGTTGAAAAATAATTTAGAGATAACAGTGGCAGATATTTTTAAATATAGAACCCCTGAAAATATTGCTAAAAACACATTTTTTAATAATGATATCCTAAATGATAATTTA
>CAISUE010000060.1 GCA_903888615.1 uncultured Gammaproteobacteria bacterium | reverse complement strand
GTTATCTTTACAATTAGAATCAATGCGTCTACTCTAACGCCTTTTAACTATTCCTTATCTATTCGCTTATGGCTTTTATAAAAACAGATAAATCCTTGATTTTAGGTGCTTTAGGTATTGTTTATGGTGATGTTGGTACCAGCCCTTTGTATACGCTAGGCACTTGTTTCAACAATATTGCTCTTTCAACCTCGAATATTTTAGGCGTCATTTCCTTGATTTTTTGGTCGTTGATCTTAGTCGTTTCTACTTGCTATGTCAGCGTTTTTCTCAATGCCAACAACGATGGCGAAGGCGGCGTATTAGCACTATTAGGCTTGTTAAAAAAAACCACTAAAGTTTATCGCATCTTATTTTATATTGGTATTTTTGGTGCCGGATTATTAATCAGTGACGGCATATTAACGCCAGCTATTTCAGTCATTAGCGCTATGGAAGGCTTAAGTGTTATTTCAGCTGATTTCAGTCATTATATTATTCCCATTACAATTAGTATTCTCATTGCCTTATTTTTCTGCCAACGCTTTGGCACCCAAAAAATTGGCTTTAGTTTTGGCCCTATTTTATTAATTTGGTTTATCGTTATCAGCCTGCTTGGCTTAAGGCAGATTTATCTTCATCCGGAAATTTTAAATGCTCTTAATCCTTATTATGCCTGGCAATTTTTTATCAACAATGGCTTTACAGGCTGGTTAATTTTAGGCAGCGTTTTTCTGTGTATTACGGGGGCTGAGGCCATGTATGCCGACTTGGGGCAATTTGGTAAAACAGCTATTCGTTTGGGCTGGTTTTTTATTGTTTTACCGAGTTTAATCTTATCTTTTTTAGGTGAAGGTGCTGATTTATTAACGCATCCCGACCATATCAGCAATCCTTTTTACTTAAGCGCACCCAAATGGTGTCACTTCCCGTTACTTTTTTTAGCAGCGTTCGCCACGATTATTGCTTCTCAATCGATTATTTCCGCCAGTTATTCATTGGCGCGTCAAGGTATTTTACTAGGCGTTATGCCCCGCTTAAAAGTTATTCAAACATCGATGAATCATAGCGGTCAAATTTATGTGCCACGAATTAATGTTATCTTTACTATTGGAACTATTTCGTTAGTGTTTTTTTTTGGTTCATCCAGTGCCTTAACGTCAGCGTATGGCATTGCCATTAATGCTGAAATGCTTATCATGACAATTTTAGTTATCTATTTTGCTTACGAAAAATGGCATTGGTCAGCACTTAAAATCATCAGTGTTTTTTCCTTTTTTGTCGTAATTGATCTCGCTTTTTTAAGTTCTAACCTTTTCAAAATCTCATCTGGCGGCTGGATACCTTTAGCTTTCGCCTTGCTGTGCTTATTGGTAATGATCACCTGGCGCAAAGGCATCGTATTATTACAGCATGCTTTTCAACAAAAACCTGACCATCGTTTAAGCATCCTACCTGGACAAACCGGTCATGTTGGCCAGTTATTGGCTGATTTAGAAGCGATTTTAATTACCAATACCTATGATCACTCAGGCGCTTGTTTTTTAAAATATTTTGATAATATCCACATGAAACCCCGTCATTGGCTAATTTTAACCGTACTTATTGATTCTATTCCCCGCGTGGAACCTAAAAACCGTTCTGTCTTAAGTGAATCTCCCTTAGGCGCTAGCCATCTAACGCTGCATTTCGGTTTCATGGAAACCATCAATATCCCCGCCTATTTAAGTGCCATCAACCAACAAGCAATCTTGCCCTTCAAACTTAATTTACAAAAGTGCCTGTATTTTATTGAAGATATCGCGATTGTACCCGCTTGCCAGCACGCTAAAAAAGCCAAATTATTTTCAACTATGTTTCAATGGCAAAAAAATTGGTTTATTTTCATGTTTAGCAATACCAGCAGTAGTTTAGCCAGCTTAGAATTTTTAAAATTACCGAAAGATCAAACTATCATGATCGGTACTTACGCAGAACTTTAACCAGGGCAATCGCAGTTGAAATAGAAGCTCTAGAGCGGATTTAACTGAAGAAAAAGATCCATAAGGCCGAAGGCATTTAAGGCCTCAGTCTGGGGTTAAGCGATGGCGAAAGCCTTAAGAAACTAGACTAACGTCCTTGCTGCAAGCGATTCTTAAATGCGATTGCCTTGAAACTTTAATTTATCGTCCTGTCACGTTAAGTATTCCTTAAGCTTTTCCCTATATCATTCAACCATGACACATTATTTAAAGCGCCCATTTATTCAGCACGCCTGATAATTTGCTACGGTAGCTTTTAGCCAAGACCATCAAGAAAACGCTTAACGCTGCTGATACAATGAATGAAGAACTATAGCCAAACAATATGACCAAGCTAAATAAAAAACAAAACGATGATTTTTTCACTAAAAGTGTTAAATACATTAAACCCTATTTACATGACCAACTCACGTGCCACACGAAACCTGAACGCCTAAAAATACTTAAAAACCTGTTAGCATTAAATCCATTAAAAGGCAAAGCATTAACAAAAAAAACTAAACACACCCATTGTTAGTAATGATTATGAAGGCGAAGAAATACAATTATCACTTCTTGAAGTCGTGTTAACCGGTAATATTTACAGTAATAAAGTAAAAAATCTCGTCAGCGATGAACTATTTTTTGAAATAGCCGATGATTTAGTTAAACTTGGCGCAACGTTACCCTCACCTTGTCAGGTAAAAGAAGATTTTTTCATGCTGGAAGACTATTTCGATCATTTATTAACCAATCATTACGATCTTTATATAGCGTTACAAAAAAAAGATACTTTATTTAGAGAAAAAATGCCTGGGGGAGCCAACCTTCTGCATTATGCAGCGACTGTGATGAATGCTGCTTGGTTAGAAAAACTCGAACCTCATTGGCAAGATTACCGACTGAGGGATCATTTGCCGGAAATAACATTGAAACTCTTGCTCAATGCCGCTTCAAAAGAAAATTTGTACGTAACCGATGCCTTGGGCCGCAAGCCATTTGATTGCCTCCCGAAGCCTATGAATAATCCTTCAGAGCCTGACCATGTTCTAAATGCAGTCGTTACACATTATACACAACGCATGGAAAAATATTTTTTTATCTCTGAGGATTCAACACAACCTGCAAAAAAGCAACCATATGCCACAAAAATACCTACAATAACCAGTAATAGAAGGAGATATCTATCAGCTATTCCCAATCAATCTAACACGTCCAGTATGGTAAGCATCCATTCTTCAACCTCAAATGATTATTCTAGTCATTCCAGTACAACTAGCTTAAACAGCCTTGACGATATCAAATTGAAAAACGCATTGGATAGCTTACGTAACTTTGTATGTCATCACAATGCTTCAAAACCTTTAACAACACTACAATAATTATTTATTAATTTTAAGGAACGTTTTGATGACCCATGTACACAAAAAAATATTAGTAGCATTAGCTATTAATGCTACTGCATTAGCCATCCTTGTTGATAATGACGATAAAAACTCCACAACAGTACCGATAATTTTTGGCGGGATTATAATCGCTTGTGCTGGAATAAGTTTAGTTTACGGAGCTTCAAGGTGTATCCAGAATTACTGTAGGCAATGTCTGGTCGGCCCTGCTAATCCGCCAAACCCAGCCGAAGAACGCCTGATCGAGCAAATACTTTAAAAAAAAATTACATGCGAAACACACCGAATGTCGTAGGCTCTATCGGCGCATTAAAACTCGCCGATAGAGCAAGCGCTAAGACTGTCCGAGTATCCACAGGGTCAATGATGCCATCGTCCCATAAACGGGCGCTGGAATAATAAGGATGGCCCTGAGCTTCATATTGCGCCCGCAAGGGTTCTTTAAAGGCCGCTTCGTCTGCCACTGACCAATCAAGGCCTTTTTTCAGGTTTGCATCGCGGGTAATTTGCGCCAAAACATTAGCGGCTTGTTCACCACCCATCACCGAGATTCGGGCATTGGGCCACATCCATAAAAAACGCGGATTAAATGCTCTGCCACACATGCCATAATTCCCAGCGCCAAAACTACCGCCGATAATCACCGTGAATTTCGGTACATTCGCACAAGACACCGCTGCTACCAGTTTAGCGCCATGCTTAGCAATACCCGAACTTTCCGCTTTAGAACCCACCATAAAACCGGTGATATTTTGTAAAAACACCAAAGGGATACCACGCGCACAACACAATTCAATGAAATGGGCACCTTTTTGGGCAGAATCCGACAATAAAATACCATTATTAGCAACGATTCCCACCGGCATCCCATGAATATGGGCAAAACAGGTAACTAAGGTGGTGCCAAATAGCGCTTTGAATTCATCCATGACTGAGTCATCGACAAGGCGTTGAATCACTGCTCGCACATCATAAGGTTGACGCAAATCGACCGGCACGATGTCATATAAATCTTCAATGGCTAAGCGCGGCGCTAAAACTGGCTTTAAAGCGACAGGGCCTAATTTAACACGATTTAAATTCGCCACTGCATTTCGTGCTAATTGCACTGCATGTTGATCATTTTCTGCATAATAATCAGCCACGCCAGAGACTTTACAATGCATATCGGCACCACCTAAAGCTTCAGCACTGATTTCTTCGCCAATAGCCGCTTTAACCAACGGTGGGCCTGCTAAAAAAATCGTTGCTTGATTTTTAACCATGATCGTGACATCTGACATCGCTGGCACATAAGCCCCCCCTGCTGTACAAGAGCCCATCACCACCGCAATTTGGGCAATGCCTTTAGCCGACATCCGCGCTTGATTATAAAAAATTCGCCCAAAATCGTCTTTATCGGGAAACACTTCATCTTGCATCGGTAAAAATGCCCCACCCGAATCGACTAAATACACGCACGGCAAATGGTTTTGTTCAGCAATTTCTTGGGCCCGAAGGTGTTTTTTAACCGTGATAGGAAAATATGTGCCACCTTTCACCGTCGCATCATTGACAATAATCATGCATTCTTGATGATTGATGCGACCAATACCGGCAATCAATCCTGCTGAAGGGATGATTTCATCATACAATTGGTAACCGGCGAATAAACTGAGTTCTAAAAAAGCCGAACCTTCATCGAGCAGTAACTGCAAACGTTCGCGTGGCAAACATTTTCCATGTGCTAAATGACGTTCTTGAGCGCGTTGATCACCACCGGTGGCTAATTGTGCACTTAATTCACGCAAATCAGCGGTAAGTTGTTTTAAAGACATATTTCTAAGATTTCCAGGTCCATTTTAATGGTTTGACCCGCTAGTGGATGATTGAAGTCCACTAAAATCAAATCCCCCATCAAACGGCGAATTAACCCGGGAATTTCCACCCCATTAGGTTGACTAAAACCCACAATTAAACCTTCTTCTAATTCGAGATCCTCTGGAAAATGCGCCTTGGGGATATTCATTAAATTCGCATCGGCCGGCCAACCAAAACCTTCATCTGGTGTTAATGTTATTGAGACTTTATCACCCACTTTCAAGCCTAATAAACCTTGCTCCAACGGTTCGCTCAAACTGCTATCGCCGAGTACAAATTTCACCGGACTTTGCGAATGATAGGTATTCTCAGCCACCGAACCATCGCTTAAATAAATCAGATAATGGACTAAAACGGTTGAATCTGCTTGAACAGTAGTCATCTTGACGATTCCTTATCCACGATTGAAAAGATTAAAATCAGAAGCAAACCACTGACCACGGCGCAATCGGCGACATTAAAGGTCGCATAATGCCAAGATTGGATATGGAAATCAGCAAAATCAATTACATAGCCTTGTTTTAAACGATCCAGTAAATTTCCAACAGCACCTGATAAAATCAAGGCATAAGACAGTGCACGCAATGAAGTCAACGCCGCGTTACGAATAAATAGCCACCAAGCTATGACCACGCTGACAACGAAGGCTAAGATAATTAAAAACCACAATGCGCCAACGCCAATGGTCCCATCGGTATGACGAAATAAACTAAACGCTGCACCCGTATTATGCGCTAACCTTAAATTAAAATAAGGGCCAAAGGTCAGCAACTGCCCTTCGGCAATGTGCTGCGCAATCCAGGCTTTAGACCATTGATCTAAACCAATCATGATTAAGATCAATAACAAACAGCCTATTTTTTGATTTACACGCATTAATTCATGTCTCTACTATTTGTTAGTTAAGGTAACTGCACATCATCGTCATAGCGACACCCGACCAGCTTTCATGCGAGTGCCTAATGGTTGGCGAAAATGCGCATGACAAATCGCAATCGCTAGCGCATCAGCAGCATCAGCTTGGGGTTTACCGGATAATTGCAGCAGCAATTGCACCATCGATTGCACTTGGGTTTTAGCTGCAGCCCCATAACCCACCACCGCTTGCTTCACTTGGCGAGCGGTGTATTCTGCCACTGAAACATCCCCCATCGCAAGTGCAGTAATGGCAGCCCCCCGCGCTTGACCGAGCTTAAGCGCACCACCGGCATTTTCATGCATAAAAATCTGTTCGATCGCCGCTTCCGTTGGTTGATGTACCCCAATTAATTCTTGCAACGCACTATAGATCATTTTACATTTCGCACCGACATCTTTGTCCGGTAAACGAATGCATCCCGAAGCAATATAATGGTTTTTACGCCCCACCACGGCAATTACGCCAAAACCGGTGATACGCGAACCTGGATCAATGCCTAAAATAATGCGCCGCTCATCATTCATCGACATTGGTATAGACATGTTGAACATCGTCTAAATCTTCAAGCATATCGATAAGTTTATGGAGTTTAAACAGGCTATCTTCTGCAATGGCAACTTGAGTCGTCGGCACCATACTGACTTCAGCAATATCGGGCACAAAATTAACGTGCGTTAATGCCAACTTCACCGTTTCAAATTGTTCAAATGGCGTAAAAACATCAACAGCACCATCGCCATAATTCACTACATCATCGGCGCCGTGAGTTAACGCCATGTCTAATAAGTCATCTTCAGACACACCCGGTGCAAAACTCAACACCCCACGTTTGGTGAATAAATACGCCACTGAACCATCGGTACCTAAATTGCCACCCCATTTCACAAAAGCATGGCGGACATCCGCTACGGTGCGATTGCGATTATCCGATAAACAATCGACTAAGACTGCTACCCCACCTGGCCCATAACCTTCATAACGAATTTCTTCCATCCGCGCATCATCATCGCCACCGGCTCCCCGTTTGATCGCCCGATCAATGGTATCACGTGACATATTACCGGTTAATGCTTTATCAACAGCAATTCTTAACCGCGGTTCATTGCTTAAACGTGACGCAGTCATGATTTCGCGAATGAGTTTGGTAAAAAGTTTGGCTCGGCGACTATCTTGTGCGCCTTTGCGATGCTGAATATTTGCCCACTTACTGTGACCTGCCATAACGCCTCATTTCTTTCAACATTTCGACCGAGGATTATAGCATAAGCTAAAGATGTGACTTGAGAGAAAAAATCATAACGCCAGCAACCACCCTGTTTTCCGCGCGGTGTGTACGAAAAATAGAAACCCAAACAGCACATAAATTCAGCCAATTCTTTATGTGCTGGCCAAAACCGTTACATTGCTACTTTACTTTCGAACAGATAGCGCCAAAGCTGGCAAAAATACCACCGCTCACTAACATCAAAAAACTCATCCATGCCAATCTTTCCATGGCTTTTGTGCTTTGATTAGCGACCACACTGGCCGTTTGTTTAGCCTCATCCAATTGCTGTTTTAAGGTAGCTTGCAATGCTTCATAAGTTTTTTGCCAGGTATCGATCATGTTATCTGCTTGCGCTTGATCTAATTCCGTATGCTGGGTAAGAAAATCGCTGAATTCTTGTTTGCTAATGTGATAAGCCAGATCACTGTTATTATGCAAAAAATCCATTAATAATTGCTTTAATTATTGATGGCTGTATTCTTTAGCAGCTAGCGGCGTATTGGCCTTTTTTTGGGCAGCATCGAGCACTTGCTCAACTTGTTGCTGGATGGTATCGAAAGCTGAGCGCCACTTAGGCAATGTTTTTTGCACTGCTGACTGCAAAGGTGGGATCAACGCTGGCGTAGTGTTGTTAACCAAGGCACTGACATTTTCACCCGCCCAATTGACGCTGGCACCCAACGCATTGAAAGCACTACTCAACAAGGTCCCTGCCATTAACATCACTAACAATAGGCTCAATAAACTCGCCGTCGCCCAAGTCAATAAACCGTGTAATACCATTTCTGTGGTCTGCTTCACGGCACTTAAGCGCCCTGCTACCCAGCCACCGACAAACATGGCGATAATGGTATTCAATAACAACCAAAAAAAAGCATTTAATTGAGGGACTTCGATACCTTCGGGGCTAAAACTAACATTCGCTAAACCCCATGCAAGCGATAAAAAATTAAGTACAGCATGAACGATCAATACCATGATCAAACCTGCGAAAATAGCACCCCATGAAAGTCGATAAGGATTAAGTGTAGTTCTTTCAACCGCAATAGTAGCATTCATAATCATCTCCGTTAAAATTAAAGATATAACGAAGACCCGTGATGCAATTTTAATGCCAGTATGAAATGAAGGGTTAGATAATTAAGGGTTTACGCAGGACCAAAATCTTCCGTATTAATGTGTTTTTTATTTAAATATTTAATACCATTATTTCCAATAAAATGTGTTTGATTGGTATTAGCATCCAAAATAGGCTGTCCCTGGCTACTTAGTAGTTTATTATAACTTTCAAATGTAATGTGATAAGTGGTAGGAGTAAGCAGTATATCCTTCAGCCCATTTGTACTATTTGTTTCATCAACATTAGAATTCCTCCCTGCCCTTAAGTCTGCACCTAGACGCTCACCTAAATTAAACACAATCGCCGCCGGTGGCGCGCGTGGCGCTTCAAGATCAGCATCCGTTACAGACTGATAATCTGCTGCTACTGATGATGACCCTATTTTGTTTAACATAGCACTCAACGCTTCTACTTTACTCCTAATCGACAGTTTATTTAAACTGTCGATTACATCTTTACTACCGGTTAGCGCAAACGTAAAGCTCATAATAACATTATCGATAAAACTTAACGTGACTAAAATATCTGCAAAAACAACTTGTGCTAAAGTACGTGGTGCCAAGTAATTGTCGACTAACAATAACATTCCCATTAAACCACCAAAAGAATTGCTAATTGCATCGGTTAAAATAAAACCAGCCATTGTATGGCCTTTGCTAATTACCCATGACACAGCTTCAGTCTTAACGCTTAAAGCACTTTTATTGCTATTAACCTTATCTGAATTAGTACCATCCTGTGGAATAACCCATTGTTTTTCAGGATTTCTTTTGGCAAATAAATCATAAGCACTGAAAGCAAAATTAAAGAAACTAGGGAAAATCGAAACCCCGACATTGAATAGGGCTAAAAAATTTTTCCAAGATGGGGGAGCGTCTTTAAGTAATGGAATTTTTTCTTCGCCATTAATCATCATTAAATAAGCCATACCACAACCAGCTATTATTCCAAATAAACTGGCTGCCAATGTCAGCCACATCGCAGTCATATTAATACCATAACCTTGATAGGGACTATGGCCATCAGCTACAATAATTCTAGCGATTTGTTCCTTAACCGTAAGGGTATTAAAATTCTCCATACGCCAGCTATCAACAGCGTTACCACAATTTTTCAATTGCTCCTGGCTAATATTTCCCCATTCTTTCATACCATAAGTCAAATAAGCAAACGATTTTTGTGCATTTTCTACGGCTGACAGATCGCTAATATAAACTTTGCCGCGAGCCGCATCTTTAGGGATTTCACTTTGATCTGCCACCAAAATCAAGTCAAAATTCGAACTTAAACCCGCATCGATACCATCACAAAACACACTGACATTTGTATACATTTTCGCTAAGTTAAAAAAAAGATACGACATTGTAGAACAGATTAATACAAAAAACCCAACTGGAATCTGTTCTTTTTCGGGAGTTTCTGGAAAGAAATTGTCGACTAAAGTAACACCGGATAAATAAGCATTCAGCGCCGCAAATACCGTTGAAACGCAACAAATAGAATAACAAAAAACAAATGTGGACCAAGCGGAGTTAGATTCGTAAGCATTTTCTTGTGATTGATTATTCAGTGTTTGTGAAAACAAAGCTAAAGCATCCGGTATATGGCTCGCTAATTCATAAGTAATTAAATAAGGAGATTGGCTGTCCGGGTATGTTTTTTCGCGAAAATACGTGTCCAACTTTTCTCGAAAAGCAAAAAAAGTGGATTCACCTACTTTAGATAAACCTAGTGACAGCATTTCCGTATCATTATTTTTTTTATATAATGCACCTGGTTCACTTGATACCACTACATAACTACCCTTAGGTACCTTATCAATAAAATCTGTATTTAAATTTTCAACCAAATAAATTTGATTTAATGCTAAACCCTTAAAGATCGAATGTGCTCGCGTGGACAAATTAACGCCAACATTAATAAGCGTCAATAGTGCTGTAATAACAGTTACTGACCATGGATTTATCCCTGGCACCATCGCTAATGATTTTGTGACACCTATAATATTTTGACCTGCTGCTTGAATGATTTTCCCAACAACAAACGTGCACGCTAGTGCATAACGTAAATAAGCATTGTAATAAACATAATTGGGGATCTGTGCAATACTAAAATCTGTCTTTGGTCTATCTTGTGCTAACAATGCCTGATTAACATCACTATCACTACCGGTTAACTGTGTCATATTAAGCCTTATATGCAGATTGATCAAAGTTAATGGTGCGTTTAAAAAACCATTAGCGAGATTGCCCGTACAGTATAATCACGTGAAGCTTAAGGGAATCTTAACCTTTTAATGAATTTTTACTAATACATCAGAATTACTTTGATCAAGCAATGTCATCGGATGCGTTAACGCTAATTGTTGGTAGAGTCGCGCATCGACAATCATATAAATCGTTTCGGGCGACGTAGTTACTTTCGACCAAAAAACATCAGCATCCATCAACCACCCTCGCGCTTCAGGTTGATGCGCTAAACCAAAACTCAATTCATTCCGCCAATTGACGATGATCACGTGTCGCTGGGTATAAAAGGGCAAATCTTGATAATACGTACCGTAACTCACAATCCAATCATTGGGTTTTGCCAAGGCATTGACGTCTAATGCCAAATGTTTAATTGGCCTTGTGTCAAGCGCTGGCACCGCTAACACTAAACCCCAACAAAAAATCCCGCTCCCAACCCCTAACACGACCAACAAAGACCGAGCCGTCTTCCCTTTAAAACACCATGCCAGTAAAGCCAGTGACCAAAGACCCGTTAGCCACGCTAACATTTTTAATGCATCGATCGCTAAAGGGCTTAAATGTTTATCTAAGCGCGGCGCCAGCATCAGCGCTAGCGTCATTAATGCCAATAATAACCCTGTTGCACAAGCGCTCGTTTGCAAAGCACGATTACGTTCAAGCCACATCACACTGAAATAACGGGCGATCAGTAACACTAAGGGTGGCAACACCGGAATCAAATAAGGAATTAATTTCGAATCTGACAGAGAAAAAAATGTGAAAATAAACACAGCCCAAAGGATTAAAAAGTAATTTTTATCACGCAACGCTTTGGGGACTTTAGTAAAACTCATCTTTAACGCGGATGGCAAAAAAAATGTCCAGGGTAATAACCCACCGATTAATACCGGGAAAAACCACCACCATGGCTGATAGCGATGCATGGCTTTGGTAAAATAACGGGTAAAATGTTGTTCGATGAAATAAAAATGAAAAAACTCTGGATTTTGTTGTTGCACTAAAACATGCCAAGGGGCGGCGATGATGAGAAATAACACCAAGCCCGTCAGCCAATGCAAGGCTGTTAATTCGCGCCACCGATGGGTGCACAGCAACCACAAAAATACAATTGCGCCTGGAAATACAATGCCAATCAAACCTTTGGTCATCAACGCCAACGCCGCAGTGGCAAACATTAACCAACACAAATTACGCCGCGCACTTGACCCTACCGGCAAATCGACCGCCACGATAAAACTCAATAAACTGATCGTTAACCAACTGCTTAACGTCATATCAAGGGTTAACGAATGGGCCATGGCAAAATACAGAAAGCTAGTGGCTAACATTAATGCTGCTAAAAACCCACTGCGTCGATCAAATAATTGTCGACCGGCAGCATAAAGGGCGATTGCTGCCAATAACCCCATTAACATCGTAGGCAGCCGCAATGCCCAAGCATTCAAACCAAAGCATTTAATCGACAGCGCGCCTACCCAATAGACCCAGGTGGGTTTTTCAAAATATTTGATGCCATTTAAATGGGGGGTGATAAAATCATGTAAAGCCAACATTTCACGCGGAATTTCACCATAACGGGCTTCATCAGGTACGGATAAAGCCCGAGTACCCAAATAAAATACAAAAAACAAGCCAATGAGTACACACAACGCACCTATGTCATAAAACCATGTTTTAAGTTGTTTGTTTTTCACTCAAGTTCCTTTTTTTATTTGCATTTTAATAACAGTCTATTTAGCACGCATCGGAGGGTTTTCTGCACGCGATTTACGTTGATGTTGCAATACCGTTGAACGTAAATACGTCAATTCTTGCCGGCTATAACGATCAAACGCAAACCATAAGGAAATCCGGCCCGATGAAGGTTGGTCTTTACGACTAAAACTCAACAACACAAAATGCTCGTGTAACCAACAGCCGGGTTTTAAACACAATTCCCATTCACGCGTGCGTGCATGATCGGTCAACAGCCAGGTTTGACTTTCCGCTTGCCACTCCAATTGATCAAAGAGACATACGCGCTTTAAACGTGCATAAGCAAAATAAAAACTTAACGCGATTAACACGCTCACACTGAGCTGCAAACTGAATGGCAACGCCAGTGGCACTAAACATAATAACGCACCCGCATGAATCAGTAGTAGCCACGTTAATGCTAAGAGTGAAAATCTAAGTGGTAGCAGGATATTGGACATAATGGCGTATCATTAACAAAATAGCATGGTAGCGAGCGTCAAGACACGGTTGAAAATTCAAAATCCATGCATAGAGATCTTGATCTTGTTCACCTAATAACGCTTCGAAATGGCTTTGTTCAACCAACGTCAAACGGGTGAATTCAGCTTCAAAAAAAGCTGCTAATATCAAATCCAATTCTAACATCCCACGACGACACGCCCAACGCAAACGCGCCACCGAACTTGGCTTATTATTTAATAGTGTATTCATGAATGTATCGCTTTAACCGTATCTAAACACATTAACTGGCCTGTCGTAGCCACGGTGATGTGTTGGCAATCATTGATTTGCAAAGAGGTTGCTACCAAGGCAGACGTATCACTCGGCTGACAATGGCATTGCAATATTTTTGTATCATACAGACAACTGGTGCACAATTGCCGATATAAACCAGACGGTATCGAAAAATTAACGACACTGCTATCCGGCACTTTATAATGATCAAACAAAATTTGCGTACGGCTGGTATCGCGTGATTTTGGCGCCGCATACTCAGCAATCATGTCTTGCTGAGGGCTGGTGTCAGCCGTCAATGTGGATAATAATGATTGCTGCTGAATTTGGGCATCAGCAATCATTGAAACGAATAAACAGCTGAGCAATAGCATTTTACGCATAACAGTCTCTTTTAATGGTCATTCGCCTTGGTATTAAAAAGATCCTTAAAGGATCCTGCCGTTGAACCCGTTAAGGTGGGTGGGAGATGGTTATCGGTTTGCTTTGTCATCACTTCACCCACCCAGCGATTAGTGGTACTCGATGGTGTTGAGTTTTGGGCGTGAACCACACTGATCCACATTGACAATAATAAGGTTATTATAAGTTTCATGGTATCGTCTATCAATTTTCAATATTCAACAACAGTTATCGACCTTACCCAGGGCGTCGCTACGCTTTTCCCTGGGCCCAATACTTAAAAAGCTTCGGTCTTAACATTTTAAGCATGGATGATGTACGTGTTTTTTCAGGATTTTTTCACCCCGGATAACATAATCACAACATCAATAAACTGGCATTGCCACCGGCGGCGGTAATATTGACCGTGAGTGTACGTTCGTTCACCAAACGATGCAAGTAATGAGGGCCACCGGCTTTGGGACCGGTGCCCGACAAACCTTCACCGCCAAAGGGTTGCACCCCCACCACCGCACCCGTCATGCTGCGATTGACATAAATATTGCCGACCTTGGCATGGCGAGTAATCACATCAATGGTGCTGTCAATACGGCTATGAATCCCTAAGGTTAAACCATAACCGGTGCCATTAATTTGCTGAATCAATGCTGGTAAGTTGGCGGCATCAAAACGCAGCACATGCAAAATGGGTCCAAACACTTCTTCGGTTAATACGCTTAAATCAGACAATTCATACGCTGCCGGCAAGACAAAACTACCGCTTGGTAAATCCGTCGGACTTGCGCATTCATAAATAAGCGTGGCTTGTCTTTGCATCAAGGCTTTATGGGCATTTAATCCTTGTTGGGCAGCACTATCGATCACTGGACCCACATCGGTTGTTAAAAAGCCAGGGTCGCCAAGACTTAATTCAGCCATCGCCCCTTGTAACATCGTGATCACTTTATCAGCAATATCGTGTTGCACCCATAATACCCGTAACGCTGAACAGCGTTGACCGGCACTGCCAAAAGCTGATATCAATACATCAGCGACTGCTTGTTCAATTAACGCCGATGAATCGATGATCATCATATTTTGCCCACCGGTTTCAGCGATCCATGGCACGATAGGGCCTTCGCGGGTCGCTAAAGTTTGATGGATATGGTGCGCGGTGGCCGTTGAACCCGTAAAAATTACCCCAGCGAGCCGTTTATCAGAGATTAAAGCTTCCCCGACCGTAGCGCCACTGCCAGGAACCAATTGCAAAACGTTTTCTGGAATGCCTGCGGCGTGTAACAGTTGCACCGCGCGTGCTGCAATCAGTGGCGTTTGCCCAGCCGGTTTGGCTAACACACAATTACCGGTAACCAGTGCCGCAGTCACTTGGCCCATAAAAATCGCTAAGGGAAAATTCCACGGGCTGATACAGATAATCGTGCCCCGCCCAACTAGACTCAACACATTGCTTTCACCGGTAGGGCCACTCATGATTTCCGGTTGCAGGGTTAATTCCGCTTGGGCGGCATAATAACGGCAAAAATCGATCGCTTCACGCACTTCAGCATTAGCATCGCTTAACGTTTTACCAGCCTCATGCGTCGCTAAATACATCAAGCTAAAGCGTTGTTGTTCCAGTAAATCAGCAGCTCGGCGTAAACAAGCGGCCCTAACACCGATAGCTTGCTGACTCCATGCATCAAAGGCCTCGCTTGCCCGCGTGAAAGCTTTTTCGACATAGCTTAATTTCGCCAAATACACTTCACCGATAATCTCATTGACATGGGCAGGATTACGCACTGGCTTTGGCGCTTCTAAATCATCCACGTGCGATAAAGTCGGTTTAGCAAACCAGTGCTGTTCGGATGCCGCTTTATAACCTAATTGCAGCGCTTGATATTCGCTAGCATGCGATAAATCCAAGCCCATTGAATTCACTCGCTTAAGCCCATAGAGTTCGCGTGGCGCCGGAATTCGTGGATTGGCTAAAGGCGCTAGTGTGCGCAATTGACTCACTGGATCAACGATGATCGATTCTAAGGGAATAGTGACATCGGTAATTTGATTGACAAAAGAACTGTTAGCACCATTTTCCAGTAAGCGACGCACTAAATACGCTAATAAATCTTCATGGCCACCGACCGGTGCATAGACGCGACACGCAATCCGCTTATCAAGCGAAGCTAAAATTTCGTCGTATAACGTATAACCCATGCCATGCAAGCATTGAAATTCAAAATCGGTACGTTCACCTGCCATCGTCAGCACTGCCGCTGCCGTATAGGCATTGTGGGTAGCGAATTGACAATAAAACGCTTGAGGTGCAGCAAGCATTTTTTTAGCGCAAGCGATAAAAGATACGTCGGTAGCAATTTTACGGGTAAAAACCGGATAGCTTTCAAACCCTCCCACTTGACTGACTTTGATTTCAGTATCCCAATAAGCACCTTTAATCAAGCGCACAAAGAGGCGTTTTTGCTGCCGTTCGGCCAACGCTTGCAACCAATCAAGCACATAAAAGCCACGTTTTTGATACGATTGTACTGCCAACCCAAAGCCTTCCCAACCGGCTAATTGGGGGTCGATAAACACTTGTTCGATGATATCCAGTGATAACATCAACCGATCCGCTTCTTCGGCATCCACCGTTAACGGAATGTTATGTTCCTTAGCTTTCAAGACTAACGCTAATAATTGCGGTACTGCCGCCGCTACCGCGCGATCATGCTGGGCATATTCGTAGCGTGGGAATAATGCCGATAATTTAATCGAAATTCCTGAACTGTAGGTGACATCCAGATGCGTATTGGCAAGCGCAATCGCTTCAATGGCATCGAGATACGCTTGAAAATAGCGCTTTGCATCAGCAGCCGTGCGCGCTGCTTCACCCAACATATCAAAAGAAAACCGATAGCCTTGGTCCGTTAAATCAGCAGCTTTTTTTAACGCCCCTCGAATCGTTTCCCCTAAAACAAATTGATCACCCAACATTTTCATCGCGCGTGTTAATGCTGCCCGAATAATCGGCAGGGTCGATTTACGAAATAACGATTTTAAACCGGACTTAAGGGGTTCATGACTGTTTTTTAACACACGACCACTGAAATTAAGCGCCCACGTCGTAGCATTGACAAAAAATGAGTCACTTTGACCCGCGTGTTCGGCCCAATTAGCCATCGCTAATTTATCGGCAATCAACTTATCCACAGTGGCTTTATCGGGAATCCGCAACATTGCTTCAGCCATGCACATCAACGCGATCCCTTCTTCACTCGATAAATCGTATTCTTGCATGAGGGCTTCAACACCACCCAAATTCAAACGTTTAGCTCGCACTTTGGCAACCCAGTCACTCGCTTGTAATTTAATGGCATTGACTTGGGTGTCTGGCAAAGTCGCCGCACGCAATAATTGCTCTAAGGCGACTTCTTCATCCATTCGGTAAGCGCTGTCTAATTTAAGGCGTAAATCTGTCAACGTCATCATATAACCCTCCTAAACTAATTTGTGTTGCAATTGCGACATTACTAAGCTTAATTCTTGTAAACGCAGCTGTTCTTTCGCAACCACCGCTGCAGGAGCTTTTTCTAAATAAGCGCTGTTGGCTAATTTAATCGTCAATTTATCTAAATCAAGCTGCCATTTGAGCAATTCTTTACGGATGCGCGCGCGTTCTGCTTCAACATCAACTAAGCCTTCCAAAGAAAAGCTGATTTCGACATTGCTTAAGTATTGCACCGCGCAAGATTCACTAACACACGGTGTATCATCGGCGAGTATCATGGTAAGGTGATCGATTTTCGCTAATTGTTGCAATTCACGCTTTAAGCTAAAGACAGCAATATCAACTGCTCCCGTTGAATTTGGCAAAGCTGTTACCGTTGCTTGCTTGATTCGCACACCAGGAGCTAACCGATATTCACTGCGCAATTGTCGAATAGCTCCGACCCACGTTTGCAATAATGCCACTTGCTGACTAGCCTCTTTACTAACGCCCCCTACCACCGTTTTAGGATAAGCGGCTAACAAAATACTCGCTTTGCTACTTATCCCTAACACCGGGGCCACGTGTTGCCATAACACTTCAGTGATAAAAGGAATGATAGGATGCAATAAACGGTAACTATGTTCCAAGACGGTGACAATCACCGTTAACACTTGCTCTTTTTGTGCTTGGCTGACATCGGGTGCATTTAAGCTAATTTTAGCCAATTCCACATACCAATCGCAAAAATCATTCCAGACAAATTCATACAAAACTTGCGCTAACAAATCAAAGCGCAACGCATCGATCGCTTGGTGTGCCGCTGTAATCGTGGCATTTAAGCGCGTTAAAATCCATTGTTCGACTGGTGCTAAAATCGCAAAATCGATCGGCTGGGTTAATGTGCTAACTTGATGTTGTTCAAGTTGCATTTCGATAAAGCGAGTGGCATTCCACAATTTATTACAGAAATTTCGATAGCCTTCGACGCGATTCATATCAAAGCGAATATCACGGCCATGGGTTGCCAGTGCACAATAGGTAAAGCGTAGAGCATCGGTACCAAAAGCAGGGATACCGGCAGGAAATTGTTTGATCGTTGCTTGTTCAATGCTTTTCACTTGCGATTCAAGCAACGTATGCGCGGTGCGTTTGACGAGCAACGCATTTAAAGAAATGCCGTGAATGACATCCAGCGGATCTAACACATTGCCTTTGGATTTAGACATTTTTGCGCCATCAGAATCGCGTATCAAGCCTGTGAACAACACTTTTTTAAATGGCACTTGTTTTAAAAAATACAAGCCAAACATCACCATTCGAGCAACCCAAAAAAAGATGATGTCAAAACCCGTTACTAACACAGCACTGGGATAAAATGTCGCTAAATCGAGCGTTGGTGCCGGCCAGCCTAAGGTTGAAAAAGGCCATAAAGCTGAAGAAAACCAGGTATCCAGCACATCTTCATCTTGCGTCAACGCAATATCGGCCGCCAATGCGTATTTGCTGCGTACCTCTGCCTCCGTTCGACCAACATAAGTCGTACCCATCGCATCGTACCAAGCAGGAATCCGATGACCCCACCATAATTGCCGACTGATACACCAATCTTGAATATTATCGAGCCATTGCCGATACGTGTTTTTCCAATTCTCTGGCACAAATTCAATGTCACCGTTTTCAACCGCAGCTAGTGCAGGTGCTGCTAAACCAGCCATTTTGACATACCACTGCTCAGTCAAATAGGGTTCGATAATGGTTTGAGAGCGTTCTGAACGCGGTACTTTTAAAGCATAAGGTTCAATTTTATCGATCAAACCCAGCTCGGTTAATGCTTGGATAACTTGACTACGCGCCGCTTCGCGACTCAAGCCTTGGTAAGCTAAAGAAACATTGGCATTCAGTGTTGCATCGGGATTCAATATATTGATCAAGGGCAAGTCATGCCTTTTCCCCATCTCATAATCATTAAAATCATGGGCTGGGGTAATTTTAACGCAACCGGTACCAAAATCCGCTTCCACAGAGTGATCACCGATAATGGGAATGGTGCGATTCGTTAAGGGTAACTGCACGTGCTGACCGATTAAAGCGCTATAACGAGGATCGTCTGGATGCACCGCTACGGCTCCATCACCAAATAAAGTTTCAGGTCGCGTCGTTGCCACGACGATAAACGTCTGCGTCCCGACCGGATTCACCAACGGATAACGTAAATACCATAAAAAACCAGCTTCTTCCGTGGCAATCACTTCTAAATCAGACACTGCTGTTAAAAGTACCGGATCCCAATTCACTAAGCGTTTGCCGCGATAAATCAAACCCTCTTCATGCAGCCGCACAAAAGCTTCGGTAACGGCTGTCGACATAGCCTCATCCATGGTAAAGCGCAAGCGGGACCAATCGACCGTATCCCCCAATTCACGCATTTGAGCACAAATGGTGTCACCGGATTCCGCTTTCCAATCCCAAATCTTTTGAATAAACGCTTCGCGACTTAACGCTTTTCGATTCACATTCTGGCGCGCCAATTGCTTTTCGACCACTAATTGCGTGGCGATGCCGGCATGATCTGTGCCTGGCTGCCACAACGTCTTGGCGCCATTCATGCGTTGATAACGAATCAAAGTATCCATCAAGGTGTGTTGAAAACCATGCCCCATGTGCAGCGTGCCGGTGACATTCGGTGGCGGCAGCATGACGCAAAAAGCATCACCCTCGCCTTGTGGCATAAAATTGGCATCTGGCCACAAAGCGCGCGCTTGCGCCTCAATAACATCGGGATTAAATTGTTTATCAAGCATGAGGGTAGGTTTCTGAAAAATTATGCTATTTTAGCATACCCGACTTGTCTGTCGTTATTTAGATAAAGTCAGGTCATTAGGGTTAGGCTGCAACGTCTGATGATAACTGTTCATTCGGCGCTCCCGGGGTGTGATTACCCGGTAACTCTGTCACAAAACGAAATAATTGCTGCTTTAACAAATCTAAACCGAGCCCTGTTGAAGCGGAACAATAAACACGCGCCACACAGCCTTCCGCAAGTTCAATGCACGCTGACTGATCCGGCAACAAATCTACCTTATTATAAACTTCAATGACTGGTAAATGATCCGCATCGATTTGAGCTAATACAGCACGCACTTGGCGATATTGTTCTAAATGAGCAGGGTTCGCAGCATCGATAATATGCAATAATACATTGGCTTGGCGAGTTTCTTCCAAAGTTGCTCGAAAAGCATCAACCAACGAATGCGGCAAATCTTGAATGAAACCAACAGTATCAACCAAAATCACTTCACAACCGATCGCTAACCATAAACGCCGCAGACTAGGATCCAAGGTGGCAAATAATTGATCAGCAACATAAGCGGCTGATTTGGTTAAGACATTGAATAAACTGGATTTACCTGCGTTGGTGTAACCCACTAACGCAATGACTGGCAAGCGTGAGCGGGCACGTGCTTTGGCCGTTTGATCGCGCTGCTGACGAACTTTTTCAAGCCGCCTGTTGAGCATCACAATGCGCGCGCGTAATAACCGGCGATCCGTTTCCAATTGCGTTTCACCAGGGCCTCGTAAACCAATACCGCCTTTTTGACGCTCCAAATGGGTCCAACCACGCACCAAGCGGGTCGCCATATAATTTAATTGCGCTAGTTCGACTTGTAACTTACCTTCATAACTTTCCGCTCTGGAAGCAAAAATATCAAGAATCAAACCGACGCGATCGACTACGCGGCATTGCCAAGCACGCTCTAAATTACGTTGCTGAGAAGGGGAAAGTGAACAATTGACTAAAGCTAAGCGCACTCCATGCTGCAAAATGTGTGCGCCGATTTCAGCGACTTTGCCAGTACCGAGAAAAAATTTGGGAGTGGGTTTTGCTACTTTAACAATAACGGTTTCCAGTACGCGGGCTTGAGCAGTTTTAGCCAGTGCGGCTATTTCACGCAATGCTTCAGTGGCATCATGAGCAGCATTCAGGATGTGAATAACCACTGCTTCTTCACCGCTGGGAGGACGATCAAACATAGCGAGGACCTCGAGCGAATAGGTTATTTTCAGCGTCTACGCGCGGGAAACCCGCGCCAGCCTCTTATGCCACTTCGTTGAATTGTACATCCAATTTAATATTATGGGTCGGCACCACCGTAGAAATAGCGTTTTTATACACCATTTGGCTAATCGTATTGCGCAATAAAATCACTTCACTATCAAATGCTTCGATTTGACCCTGGAGCTTGATACCATTAACCAAATAAACAGCTACCGGCACATTATGCTGTTGTAGCGCTAATAAAAATGGTTCTTGTAACTGCTGTTTATTGTTCACAGCTTATTCTCCTTGAATGAATGGGGCTTCGTATTAAAATAGTGCAAAGCTCAAGCTTGCATTCTAAAGGAATTTGTGGCAAAAATCACCCTACTTCAGCAATCATTATTGTGACAATCATGCTAAATCTCTTTTTTTCCAGTTTGACTCATGACCAAATCATCGAAAATGATCGCCACTACCTGTGGCTTATTGAATATTTTTCTTATCACACGCCAGAGCAATTGGAACTTTTTATTTGGCTTTCTCAATGCCGCAGCATTCTTTTTTTTATTTCATCATAAGAAAATTTATGCCGATATGGGCTTACATTTTTGTTATATGGCCTTTCAAGTTTATGGCTTTTACCAATGGCGCTTGGGGGGCACTCTGCACCAGGGGGTCCACGTAAAATACGCCAATGTGCGGGATTTTAGTATGGCATTGGCTGTCATGGCGCTGCTCGCAGGAACGCTGGTGTATATTTTAAGCCATTACACCGATTCCACCCGTATTGGCTTGGATGCCACCAGTAGCGCTATTTGTTTAGTCGCGCAATGGATGATGAGTAAAAAATGGATTCAAAATTGGTGGTTGTGGCTCATTGCCGATGTGATCGCCATTACCCTGTATCTTTACAAAGGTTTATATCTCACCTCAGGGCTATATACCGTTTATATCATCATGTGCTGCATCGGCCTTTATCAATGGCATCGAAAATGGCACCTCGCCACAGCACCATGATTTTACTGGTCATTTCCGCGCAAATACCGCATAATCTTCATCCCCTGTATCATGAAGCCCAGCCTTATGATACCAGCCATATTGTCAGCAAACCGTTAAGCTGAACGTGAGATTTCGGAGTCTGTAAATGAGTGACCATATTATCGAACTGATCGGTGTCTCTAAGTATTACCATGACACGTCAGTGCTACATAACATCAATCTGACCATTAAAAACGGTGAATTTTTAACCCTCTTAGGCCCCTCAGGTTGTGGTAAAACCACGTTATTGCGCCTCATTTCTGGCTTTGAAGAACCCAGCAATGGTAAAATTTTTATCGGTGGCCAAGATATGCACGGCATCCCACCCAACCATCGCTATGTCAACACGGTGTTTCAAAGTTATGCATTATTTCCCCACATGACCGTGTTTGACAATGTCGCTTTTGGTTTACGCTGTAAAGGCGTATCCGCCGCAGAAGTCACTGACCGGGTGCATGATGCTTTAAAAATGGTAAAGCTAGATTCTTATGTGCATCGTAAACCGCAACAATTAAGTGGTGGCCAACAACAACGCGTGGCCATCGCCAGAGCTGCTGTCAACAAACCCTTGGTCCTCTTACTCGATGAACCCTTAAGTTCACTTGATTACCGCTTGCGTAAAGCCATGCAACTGGAATTAAAAATGTTGCAAGTGGAATTAGGCATTACGTTTATTTTTGTCACCCATGACCAAGAAGAAGCGCTATCTATGTCAGATCGCGTGGCGGTTATGCACGACGGCAATATCGCCCAAATTGGTTCGCCGCGTGAAGTTTATGAAGAACCGACTAATTTAGCCGTCGCCAAATTTATCGGTGAAGCCAATATTTTTGAAACAGAATTAATCCGTGCCGATGATAAATTTCTCGAAGTGGTGATTGAAGGCAAACCCTTTAAATTCAAAAATCGTAAGGGCTTCAGTACAACCGATGCTATTGTCACGTTAGTGCGCCCAGAAGATTTACAAGTATGGGCCCTATCGGAAGTGACCGATACCCAAAATATGTTTCCTGCCACAGTCGAACAAGTTATTTACAAAGGTGTGACGGTGGATTTGCAATTGCGTTTACACAATGGCAAAGCCCTCGCCGCCACCCAATTTTTCAATGAAGACGATGAAAAACTCGATTTTAATCCTGATGAACCGGTATGGATTGAATGGGTCCCAGGTTGGGAAACGATTTTAGCTGCCGATGAAGAATCGATGTAATATAAGGATTTTTAACTACTATGCTGCGTAAATTGACGTTTAAAAATTTTTCTATTGGATCAATTTGGTTGTGGCTGGCCATTTTCGCGCTCATTCCCAATTTATTAGTCTTGTTAACCAGTCTAGTTGAGCAAGGTGATACCGAACTCATTCGTTTACAACTGACCTTTGCTCACTACAGTAATTTACTCGACAGTGTCTATTTGCGTATTTTCGCCAGATCGATTTTTATCGCGTTGGAAGTTACCTTTATTTGTTTATTGCTGGGTTATCCTTTTGCCTTTATCTTAGCGCGCTTGCGCTTATCTGAGCGCATGAAAAGTCTCTTGTTATTATTGGTCATTATTCCTTTTTGGACCAGTTCGCTGATTCGCACTTATGCGATTGTTATTATTTTAAAAGCCAAAGGCATTTTAAACACCTGTTTATTGCATTTAGGGCTCATTGATCAACCGTTACAATTACTCTATACCAATACCGCAGCCGTGATTGGTTTAATCTATGCCCTCTTACCTTTCATGATTTTACCGCTCTATGCCAATATCGAAAAACTCGACAGCCGTTTACTCGATGTTGCCCGCGATTTAGGTGCTAATTCCTGGCAAATTTTATGGAAAATATTACTCCCCCTGACGTTGCCAGGCATTATTGCCGGCAGTACGTTAGTCCTGTTGCCGGCCATGAGTTTATTTTATATTTCCAATATTTTGGGGGGTGCAAAAACCATGCTCATCGGTAACCTCATTGAAAATCAATTTTTAGCTGCCCGAAATTGGCCGATGGGTTCGGCTGTCAGCGTCGTCCTTACGCTATTAATGGCCTTGATGCTATTAGCCTATAATAAATCCCGCGATAACAATGTGGAAACCGACTTACTATGAACAAAGTCACAAAAATCAGTTATTGTGCGTTTATCTATGCTTTTCTCTACATTCCCATTATTATTTTAGTGATTTATTCATTCAATAATGCCGAATACTCGCTCGTATGGCATGGTTTCACATTAGAATGGTACCGTCATTTATGGCAAGATAATGATTTACAATTAGTCACTATGCATTCTTTAGCTGTCGGTGTCTTAGCCGCTAGCACTGCAACACTATTAGGTACCATTGCCGCGGTGAGTTTATACCGTTATCAATTCTTTGGTAAAAAAATACTTCATAGCTTATTATTTATCTTGATTGTCTCGCCCGATATTGTGATGGCGATTTCGTTATTAATTCTTTTTTCCGCATTAAAAATCAATTTAGGTTTTTGGACCTTATTACTGTCGCACATTACCTTTTGCTTACCGTTTGTTGCGGTAACGGTCTATGGTCGCTTAATCGGTTTTGATAAAAATATTTTTGAAGCAGCGCGTGATTTAGGCGCGCATGATTTTACTATTTTCAGAAAAATTATCGTGCCGTTATTGTGGCCCGCTATTATCGCTGGCTGGTTACTGAGTTTCACGCTATCGCTTGACGATGTAATCATCAGTTTTTTTGTCACAGGACCTGAATACAATATCCTCCCTTTGCAGATTTTTTCAATGGTTCGCCTCGGCGTCAAGCCTGAAATCAATGCCTTATGCACGGTATTATTTGTGATAACCCTGTTTATTGTTTGTGTGTCTCAATTGGCGCTTAGTAAAAATAAACGCGGAGTCAACGCATGAAAAAAATACTTTGCGCCTTGTTAGTTGCCTTGAGCGCGATAACGCACGCTAACAGCACACCAACATTGAATATCTATAATTGGTCTGAATATTTACCAGATGATGTATTAGCGCAGTTCCAGCAAGAAACTGGCATTCACGTTAATTACAGCACCTATGATAGTAATGAAACACTCTATGCTAAATTGAAAGCTAATCCAGAAGCCGGTTATGACATCGTAGTGCCATCGACGTATTTTGTCGATCGGATGATTCGCGAAAAAATGTTAATCCCGCTGGATAAGACTAAATTAGTGCACTTTAATAACCTCAATCCCGCCTTATTAAATAAAAATTTTGATCCTTACAATAATTACAGCATTCCTTATTTGAGTTCCTCGACCGGCATTGCTTATAACGATAATTATTTCACCAAAGGCTCAATTACTCGCTGGACTGATTTATGGCAGCAACGCTTTTCAGGGCAATTGCTTATCTTGGATGATGTGAGAGAAGTCTTTTCGATGGCTTTATTAAGCTTAAACGATTCCCCCAATAGTACTGACCCTCAACAAATCGCCAATGCTTATGCAACATTAGTGACGTTATTGCCCAATGTTAAATTATTCAATGATGAAGCAGTCAAAGCCATTTATATTGACGATGATGCTACCGTTGGCATGGCGTGGAGTGGCGATATTTATTTAGCTAATCACGCTAATTCGCATATTCAATTTGTTTATCCGCAGGACGGCTATATCATCGCCCTTGACAGCATTGCAATCCCTAAAAATGCGCCACACTTAGCGAATGCCTATGCGTTCATTAATTTTGTCTTGCGCGCTGATATTGCAGCCCGCATCAGTCAAGCAACCGGCTACATGTCACCTAATGCAGCAGCGGTGGCTTTATTACCCGCAGCTATTCGCAATAACCCTATTATCTATCCTGATCAAGCCACTTTAAAACGCGGCATTTTCCAAACCGATGCGAAAGATGCCAGCGCTCTGTATGAAAAATACCTTGAACGCTTAAAAATACGCGCATGACACCAGGTCTCCTCTGATGGCTTTTGCAACAATCAATGGCATTCAACTCTATTATGAAGTGCATGGCGAAGGTCCACCACTCCTTTTAATCACCGGCTTTAATGCCGAGGCGAATCAATGGCAACACCAAATTCGGACGTTAAAAAAACACTTTCACGTCATTTGTTTAGACAATCGTGGGATTGGGAAAAGCGATAAACCGCCTGGACCCTACAATACCGAACTTATGGCTAACGATTGTGCTGCCTTGTTAACGCACTTGGATATTGGTAAAACCCATGTTTGCGGTTATTCTTTAGGCGGACGTATTGCTCAATATTTAGCGATTAACCATGCTGATCGAATCGACAAATTAGTGTTAGCGTCCACCAGCATCCGCAGCTACGCCTTATCGCGTTATATTTTAACCATGCTGATTGAAATGATCCGCCAAGGCTTGCCTAATCATTTCCGCATCAAAGCTATGTTACCGTGGTTTTATTCACCCGCTTTTTTTAACGATGAACGAAAAGTGGACTATTTTTGCCATTTTTTAGGGCACCAAAACTTACCCAATGCCGCTGCATTGACAGCCCAATTAGCCGCGGTTAATAGTCATAACCCAGGGGAACGGTTAAGAACTATTCAACACCAAACTCTCATCACCTCTTCTGCTGAAGATTTATTGTGTCCACAGGAGTATGTGGATGAATTGCATCGCTTTATTCCGCATGCCCGTCGTATTATCATGCCCAAAGGCGGTCACGCCTATATTCACGAATATGCAGATGATTTTAATGCCATATTATTAGCGTTTTTAAATGAACCTGAAAAAACTCATGATCAATAGCCACCAACAACGTCAGCAAGCCACCCAACGCACCACGTTAATCGGCGCTATAGTCAATATTTTTTTGGCAATGACTAAGATCATCGCCGGCAGTTTCGGCCATTCCCATGCGTTATTCGCCGATGGCTTGCATTCACTCGCCGATTTATTTGCCGATGGCATCGTCTTGCTCGCTGCAAAATACGGCAATACAGCAGCTGATCACAATCATCCTTACGGCCACCAACGCATCGAAACCGCCGCGACTGTCTTTATCGCTTTATTTTTACTCTTTACCGGTGCTGGCATACTCTGGGATGCACTGTATCATTTGCTTTATCAGCACCTTAAAGCCCCCATTACGTGGTTGGTCTTGTGGATTGCCTGTGCTTCATTATTCGCCAATGAAATCGTGTATCGCTATACATTAGTCATGGCTAAACGCTACCAGTCAGCGTTATTAACTGCCCATGCTTGGCATCGTCGTTCCGATGCTGCGGCTTCATTGATCGTTATCATTGGGATCATCGGCGCTTTATGCGGTATGCCAGCACTCGATAATCTTGCCGCATTGGTGATGGGTGCGTTGATTTTGAAAATGGCTTATAAAATGGGCCGGCAAAGTTTAGAAGAATTGACCGACCAAGGCATGGATAACGCCATGCTTAACGCCATGTCGAGTGCTATTCAACACGTCGATGGCGTAATTGCTATGCATCAATTGCGAACGCGATCGATGGGAGGTAATATTTTTGCCGATGTCCATATCATGGTGGATTCGTTTATCTCAGTCTCTGAAGGGCATTATATTGCCGATCGCGTCCATCAATTGTTGCGTAGTCAATTTCCTTTGATTAAAGATATCATCGTTCATGTTGACCCCGAAGACGATGAAGTCATCCCACGTCCGACCGATTTACCCTCTCGCACAGCGTTAATCGCCCTGTTTGAACAATCCTGGCAAGATTTACCCGGCTTTGAGCAACTCCGATGGTTGAATTGTCATTATATCAATCAACACTTAACATTGAGTATCGCACTGCCTTTATCGTTACTGAGCACCACCCCACAATTAAGCGCACTTTATCAGCAACAACTCGACCTTAAGCTTGCGGAAAAAACCCTGCACATTTATTACTACGAGAAAAACGTATGCAAAAATTACTGATGGATACCGCTTGGCTCTCTCCTTATATCCATGCCAGTTGTTTATTGCTAGGGGGGGGGTTATTCATGTGGATCGTGCGTCATGCACTCAATAAAATTATCCTCACGCATTTAAAACAACCAAATTTACTACCGTTAAATCAATTTTTAAGTTGGTTTATTTTTATTATCTTTGCCATGATGAGTTTAAAACAACTGGGTTTTGAACTCAGCTTAGCCTTACAAGCGGCGGGTTTTTTAACCGTAGCACTGGGTTTTGGCTTTCAAAACATTGCCAGTAATTTTGTCTGTGGTTTATTTTTACTCAGTGATAAGAATTTTAAATTAGGCGATAAAGTTGAAGTGAATTCACTGACTGGCAAAATAAAAAAGCTGCAATTATTATCAATCAGTTTAATCGATGATAATAAACAAATCATTCGGGTACCCAATGATTTGTTTTTTAAAAGCACCGTGCTAAATTTAAGCCATTGTCAGAGTTTTCAGCAACCATTCGAAGTAACCTTGTATGCGTGCAGTTTAGATTTCAATCAATTAACACAATTAATCAATCACGATTTGCCCAAAAACATCACCATCCAATGTCAATTAACCCAAATCGACAGTCATACTAACAGCATCACGCTGCTGTGTTATTACTCATGTGACCCAAAAAACACCCACCGTATGCTCAACACCCTACTTGAACAGACAGCAAGACAATTAACACGCGCCAATATGCAATTTCAACTCAATGCTAAAACTTTTTAACATTAAGCGTGATGAGCGCTATGCTGGGAGTTAACATTACGCAATAAAGGCTCCTGATTACCCTCCATGGCTGATAAATCAGCACCATAAAACCAACCTTGTTTTTGTAGCCTAGTTTCTTAAGGTTTCTTAAGGCTTACACCATCACTTAACCCCAAGCTGAGGTCTTATAGGCCTTCGGCCTTATGGGTCTTTTTTGTCACCTAAACCCTCTCTAGAGCTCATATTTCAACTGCGATTGCCCTGGGGATTAGTTTTAGGGTAATATTCATTCAGCCCGCGCGCGGGTTAAGGGGGCGCACCATCCCTTAACCATCCCCCATCGCTGCCAGCCCCACTGGCCTTTTTTACGTTATTTTTTCGATCGTTAATTCACGACGTTGTTTAACGAATTCCGTTTTTTTGGGGAATTCGACCCATAGCATGCCTTTTTTAAACGATGCTTTGGCTTCATCTGTTTTTAAATGCTCAGGTAAGGCAATGCAGCGTTCATAACAACCATAATTAATTTCTCGACGTAGGTAATCGCGATCTTTATCATTTTTTGACACTGTTTTTTCACCTTTGATCAGCAAACAATTATTTTCAATACTGACTTTGACATCCTCTTCACTCATGCCAGGCATTTCCACTTCGACTTTATAATGCGTAGCATCTTCGACAATATTGACCGAGGGAAACAAGGTGAGCTGTTCAAAACCTTCCGTAACAGGTGCGCGAGAGCGATCAAATAAACTATAAAAACTTTCGATCGCTTTATCAAATTCTGAACGCAAATCAACAGAGGGAAATTTACTAGGACGATTAAATAACGATAGTTCTCTCATAATAAGCTCCGATTAAATTAAGTTAAAGATTCAGCAAACTACCTTTAAGCAAAATTTATGCCGGAAAGCTTAGTAAAAAGAATTTTAGTAAAAAGAATTAACGCGTTGCCCCATTTGCAGCAATACGCTGCTTAAATTCTTGTAAACAGCAATCGCATTTCTGGCAACCTGCTAAATGAATCGGCTGATCGTTAAATGGGATCCGAAGATAGCCCTTATCAGCTCGTCGGTACAAACTAAAATTTAAACCTCTCGCGTAATAAGGGACGATATTCAATCGATAATGGTAACAACTTAATAAACGCATAATCGTGGTTTCATGACCCGATAATAAAATATATTTTAAAGAAGCTGTCTGTTGACTTACAGCGTGAAAATAATTTGTTAGTGTTTTCACCCATTCAAGACTGCCATAGCTAGCCACTGCCGGTGATTGATAGAGGGTAATGAGTCGCCCATGTATCATTTGTGCCATTTTTGACCCAAAGCCTATTCTTGTTGCCTTCCCTTTGCTGTTAAATGACCTAAACCTTCAGGCCAAACATAAGGATCTTTCGGCAACTCAATCATGGGTGTTCGATCACCGTGACGAATAATATCCACAGCAAAGATGAGCTTATCGTGAGCATAAACACTACCACTCAAACACCATAACACCATCGCATCTATGATCTGTTTCTTTATTATTTTTATTACATTCCTTTTCAGCAAAATTCCTTTCGTTGTCAATTTTTCTTTTGGCTGTTCTTGGTTAACACATAAATACCCACTGGTAAAACACAGCCCATTAACACACCCATGATTAACAGACACTCATAACTCACCACATTGCCAATGACTATTTGATCCGGCGGGAAAAATCCAATGACGATCATCATCAAACAGCTGCTCACACCGAGCAAACACACCACCCACAAGCCTATCCTACCACCAGGGATACTAAAAGCACGCACTTGACTAGGATATTTATAGCGTAATCGAATGGCCGCTGCAAATAATAAGATATACACAAAAAACGCTAAAATTGACGTAATTGCTGATAAAACCCAAAAGGCACTGCTAACACTTGGCATTAAAATAAAGGCAGTACAAAGCAGGGTAAATAAACCACCTTGAATCCATAAAATAGCCATTGGCGCACCTTGTTTATTCACGCGACTTAAAGCTTTTGGCAAACACCCGTCATGGCTGGCAATTAATAAACCCTTAGCTGGCCCCAGCAGCCACGCATTGACGCAACCCAAAGCTCCTAAAATAATCAATGCTGCGAGGATCGGCGTTAACCCATGCAAATGAAAAACACTCAAAAATACATCGAAGGCTTGTAACAAACCCGACACGATATTCAATTGTTGAACGGGAATGACGATAGCAATAGCCAAAGACGCTAACAGCAATGAGGCTAGAATAACGACCGCTGACCAAAACACAGCGTGAGGATAATCACGAGGCGGATTTTTAACATCACCGGCATGACTAGCGGACATTTCAATGCCGACTAAACCGAAAACGACACCCGTTAATAAGACCAAACCATGAATATTAGCGACATTCGGCATTAAACTGGGCCACGAAAAACTAATTTGCACCGGGTGACCTTGCACGATCCACACCATTCCTAGGGTAATTATCACTAACATTGGCAATAGCGTACCAACAATGGCTGCCAGCGTGCTTAATAAAGTCGATGTCCCTATCCCAAGACTATTGAGCCACGTTGAACCCCAAAAAAATACCGTAATTACGCCTAACATATAGGCTTTGTTATCTACCAACGCAGGGTTAATAGCATAGGCTAACGTAGCAGCGATAAACGCCATAATAGTGGGATACCAGCAAATATTGTAAAACCATTGTAAAAAAATCGTCACAAAACCCAATGGCTTTCCAAAAGCTTCCCTGACCCACACATAAATACCACCCGTTTCTGGCCAACCCGTGGCTAATTCTGCCGCCACCAATGCCACTGGCACAAAAAACACCACCGCCGCCAACAGATAATAAAAAACCACTGAAAATCCATAAGCCGCCCCCATCGGTAGCGTCCGTAAACTATCAATGGCAATTACATTGATCATCACCAAACCAAAAACACTCAAGCCTTTTTTTGACACCCTAGCCATTGTTTTCCTTTTATTATGGGTTATATAGCCCAGATGTCATTTAAACTCACCACTTGCCGCCTCAAAGCGATGCTCTTTTAAATGAAACACTTGACACTTAGTCATGCTAAAGATGAAACGCCTTTAAGGCCAAGGCACATTATAACGGCAAAAATAATCGATATTCTTTATAATCACGTTATCGTTTAGCGCAAATGCCAGGATCCGTTATGAAAACCAACTATTATTTAAGTTTAAACAGTGACGGCCTACATCGCCTCAGCTATAGCGAATGGGGTACTCCCAACGATAAACCATTCATCTGTGTGCACGGTTTGGGTCGTAACGGTCGCGATTTCGATCGTTTAGCAAACTATTTAAGTCAAGAAGGCGCTTGGGTTATTTGCCCCGATATCGCCGGATGTGGTTTGAGTGACTGGCTTAAAAACCCTGCCGATTATTGCTTTAACCAATATTTACACGATTTATTAGCTCTAATGGCCCGTTTAAATGCCAATCACGTTAATTGGCTCGGCACCTCCATCGGGGGACTGCTTGGCTTACGCTTAGCAAGTCAAGCCAATAGTCCCATTGAGCGTTTAATCTTAAATGACATCGGGCCGGATATAACCCATGACGGCCTTAAACGCTTACAGTTGACGTTAGCTAAAAATGAATTACGCTTTGCCTCACTGGATTTAGCTGAACGTTATTTTCGGCGTACGTTAAGCGGCTTTGGCGCACTGAGTAACCATCAATGGCGTCACTTGACAAAATGCAGTATCAAACCCACAGCCTCAGGCGCCTATACTTTACGTTCTGATCCCCGCATTTCTATTCCTGATTTAAAGCCCGAAGAGCAACCGTGTTTATGGACTGCCTGGCAAAAGATGCGTTGCCCAAGTTTAGTAGTTCACGGGGAAACATCCGATATCTTGTTAAATGACAGCTTAATTAACATGCAACGCGCCCAGCCCCGCCTGAGCTTGCTTGAAATTCCCGAAGTGGGTCATGCGCCTTTTTTAAGTTCAGATCATGAAATGGCTTTCATTCAGCAATGGTTAAACACGCCCTTAAGTGTCCTGTCATGATAGAGCAAGATTTCCAAACAATCATGCAAGCACGCCACCGTCGTTATGTCAGCACTTACGCACAAGCGTCTTGCATCATCGATACCATTGGCGCGGCTTTATTAGAACGTTTAAGTTTTATCAAAATTCAACCGCAACGGATTTTGGATATAGGCAGCAGTTTAGCGTATACCAGCCGCGCATTGGCATGCCAGTATCCACACGCTAACATTATAGCGGTTGATTTTTGTCACAGCATGAATCAACAAGCCCGCTTGAACAGTTTAACACTACCGCAAATTCAATTTCTCACGGCGGATGCCTATCAATTACCCATTAAAAATCACAGTATCGATTTAATTGTCGCCAATTTATTGTTGCCAGCATTGTTAGATTATCCAAGCTTGTGGCAAGAATGCCAACGCGTTTTAATACCCGGTGGCTTATTGATGTTTTCCAATCTTGGCCCCGATACTTTAAAAGAATTAAAATCCAGCTTAGCTGCAATCGATGCAACACCGAGAATCAATGCCTTTATCGATTTGCACGATGTGGGCGATGGTTTAGTCGCAGCGGCTTTTAGGGATCCAGTCCTTGATAATGACTATTACCACTTAAGTTATTCATCCTTAACAGCGCTATTGCATGAATTGAAAACACTGGGTTCAATCAAATTCATCGACGCTATTGAATCACGTTATGTGGGTAAAGCTTTTTGGCACGCGGTCGAACACTGTTATCAACAACACTTTCCTGCGCCCAAACAACGTTTACTGGTTACCATTGAAGCGTATTTTGGCCATGCCTTTAATCCCCTTCATAAACCACAACACATGGATAACGATGGCCAGATCAGTATTGCTGTCAATGCCATCAAGAGGCCCTTATGATGCAACATTACGATATCGCTATTTGTGGGGCAGGTTTAGTCGGCACCAGTCTCGCACTCGCGCTCGCCCAAAAGACTACGTTAAATATTTTGTTATTCGATAGCAAAACACCCGGCAACTTACTACCCAAAAAACACTTAGACACGCGAACACTGGCGCTAAATGCCTTTTCACAACAATTATTAGCTCAACTCGGCTTATGGGAAGATTTACAAGACTACCAGCAAGCTATTCACTCTATTCAAATTTCTGAACAAGGCCGTTTTGCTAAAGCTTTCTTAACAGCCAACGATGTAAAGGCGCAAGCACTTGGCCATGTCATTGAAATTGCTGACTTACAGCGCGTGCTACAACAACGTTTAACCCACGTAGGTAAAAAAATAACGGTCTTAGATAACACCCAGTTAAGCCACTTTCGTCAACAAAATCATCAGGTGCAACTGGAATTACAGCAAAGGGAAACAAAACAATTAATCGTTGCCGATTGGTTAATTGCCGCCGACAGTAGTCACTCTTTTATTCGTGAGCAATTAAGTATTCCCACCCAAAAACACGATTACCAACAAACCGCGATCGTCAGTGTCCTTGAATTACAAAAAAGCGCAGAGGGTCAAGCATTTGAACGGTTTTTAAAAAATGGGGTATTAGCACTCTTACCGTTAACTCAACAGCGCTGTGGCAGTGTGTGGGTGGCACCTACCGCAACTGCGACAACATTACTTTCCCTCGATGATGACGCTTATCGAATCGCTTTACAACACCAGTTTGGTTGGCAATTAGGGCCTTTTTTAAAAATAGGCCCACGCCAACACTATCCACTACAATTAGTTTTGGCACAACGCGTTATCGAACAACGCACGATCATCATCGGCAATGCAGCGCACACCTTAAATCCGATTGGCGCTCAAGGTTTAAATTTAGGCTTGCACGATGTCGCGTGTTTATTACGGTTTTTTAAAAATGAATTAACGCTTGATCAATTATCAAAAAAATTAATAACCCGTAATCAGCAATTGGCCGAGTTATCCGACCGCACCGCTCGCTTCTATGCGCTCGATTGCGGCCCGATTAATCTCGCTCGACAACTGGGATTATTCACATTAGAACACACAGACTTAGTTAAAAACCATTTGATACGCCGTATGATGGGTTATTGAACCAGCACTTACATCAATGGCTTTCATAATACTGGGCCAGTAGTTTGGTTGAAAAGCCGCATTATTCACTGCATAATGCGCTTTATAAGGGGTTACAAAGACTTCATTTTGCACGGATAAATCTTTTACACATTGAAATAACGTCGCTTTCGTACAACCATAAATCGCTTTAAAACCATAAGAAAACCATTGGTCACTGTTTAATGGATCTGTGTAATCGGTTTGGGCATCCGTTAAATCAAAATTCGCATCATACGAAAATTGTTTAATGGCTGGACTATTGTAATGGCCTGGGGTAACGCCGGGTGTCGATAATGCTAACACCGTTAATTGCCCGGCAGCATTATTCAACTTGCGAAATTCATCCATATGGGTATGGCCGTAGAATACCCCTTTAATGATGGCTTGATAATTGTTCATTGCCGTCATGAAATCGACTTCGGCGGGTAATGCTTCATCCCACATAGGTTTATCAGAATACGCATCAAAACCCGGTGGAATATGCAGCGCGATAAAAACGCTATCACCGGCCCTTGATGCTTGGGCTAATTGATCTTTAAACCAAGTTAATTCATCATTCGCAGCTTGCTTTTGGCTAACCCCATCATCACTGACATAGCGTGGCGAAAAAATGACACTATTTAATACAATCAAGCGTAGTTTATCTGCTGACCCCAAAGGTTTGGCAACATAATAACCAAATGCTTGAATAGCAGGATCATTAGGATTTAGCAAACAAGCACGATGGGTAGCACTCAAAGCAGCACAGGCTTGCTCGGCATGCAGTGCTGGCCAAGCCTGTGTTGGATCTAAACTTAACGGGTTTTGACCTTGGTGATTGCTAAAAGAATGGTAATCCCCAGCCATTAAATCATTGCCTAAAGCATCATTATTGCCAGGTATAAAAAAAACAGGGATTTTCACGCTCATACTAAGATCTTGCAGTACTGCTTGAATATTCGTGACGCGCAAGGCATCGTCGTGTGCTGGCAAATCCCCTAGCAGTAGCATAAATTGCGCCTGGGTTTGCACAATTTGTTGTTGCAATTGTGCTTGCGTATTGCCCCATAACACATCACCGGTATCGCCTTGATTGTAACTTACGATTGGCCCACCTTTAAGATAATGGACATCGGTTAAAACTAAAAAATTACCGCCCGTAGCAGCGCAACCGTTGGAAAACAAACATACACTCAACCAAAAAATGATTTTTTTCATGCGGATAAAGTCCCTTTAAAAGGTTATGATGATCATGTGGCTGCTAATACTGACTGGTATTAGCAGCCACATGATTACTTTTTTAATACCGCTTCACGCATTTCTTCTAAGACATCCGCATTGATAAAACCCACTTGAAGGTAGTGCGGTAATTGCGTTTGCTTAGCCGCTAAGCTCGACGCCATAATCACTGTCGGAATACCTTCAATACCTAAATGATCCATTAAATCGGTGTTATTAATAATATACTGACGCGTTACTTCACTGTGCAAGTCTGTTAAAAACTGCTTTCGGTTCAATTTTAACATTTTCACTTCTTGCATGATCGCAGCGTGGGTTAACGATTGTTCTGTCGTAAAGAGCCATTCATTCATGGCTGCATACTGTTGTTGTTGAGCTGCGGCTAATGCAGCGTATTGGGGTTCAATTAAGGTATCTGGACCAAAAGCCAGATAGGTTTTATACAGTAATTTGACATCCGGATGCGTCGCTACAAATTGTTTAATCACCGGATAATCTTTGCGGCAATAGTGGCATTCATAACTGGCAATCACGACTAAGGTCACTTTCCCGGCTGGATTACCCAATGCTTGGGTACCCGCTAAATCGTATAATTGGGTCGCTTGGGCAGGATTCAGCGTCAAGCGATCCAATGCTTCTGATTGACAACTGCTTAAACCTAAGGTGAGCACGAAAGCTGTTAGCAAGTGCCATTTTAAAGTGAATCTCATGATTAATGTTCCCTGGTTTCACGGAATTCAATATCGGGCCAGCGTTCTTTAGTGATTTCTAAATTAACGCGGGTGGGCGCTAAATAGGTTAACTGTTCACCGCCATCGTAAGCTAAATGATCACTGTTTTTGCGAATAAATTCTTCAAGCTTTTTACTATCCACACAATAAATCCACCGAGCCGCCGCAATCGTCACCACGTCATAACCGCATTCAACATTGTATTCAGCTTTCAAACGATACGCGACCACATCAAATTGCAGCACACCCACAGCGCCTAAAATCAAATCATTGCTGATAATCGGTTTAAAGAGTTGGGTTGCGCCTTCTTCGGATAATTGGGTTAAGCCTTTGACCAACGCTTTGGATTTTAATGGATCACGCAATTTCACCCGTTTAAATAAATCCGGTGCAAAATAAGGGATGCCGATAAATTTTAAAGATTCACCTTGAGTAAAAGTTTCACTGATTTGAATGGTGCCATGGTTATGCAAACCAATGATATCACCGGGAAATGCGTGTTCGACTTGTTCGCGTTCACCAGCCATGAATGTTAACGCTTTATTGATTTGCACTTCACGCCCCAAACCCATTTGATAAAGTTTCATACCTTTGTGAAACTGACCCGAACAGACCCGTAAAAAAGCAATCCGATCGCGATGCGCTGGATCCATATTGGCTTGAATTTTAAACACAAAACCGGAAAAAGTGCTTTCTTGTGGCGACACAAGCCGCTGTTCAGTCATTCTGGGTATGGGTGATGGTGCATATTGCACAAAGGCATTCAATAACTCTCGTACGCCAAAATTATTCATTGCCGAACCAAAAAAGACCGGTGTCAATTCCCCTTTCAGATAAGCATCGAGTTCAAAAGAATGACTTGCGCCTTGCACTAATTCCATCTCGCTACGAAATTCAGTTGCTAAGCTCACACCGATACGTTCTTCTAATAAAGGATTAGCAAAGCCATCTAATGTTTCCGCCACTTGGATTTTAGCGTTTTTACCCGCTTGATAAAAATAATAGCGGTCTTCGATTAAATGATAAATACCTTTAAAAAATTTCCCCATGCCAATTGGCCAAGTGACGGGTGAACAACGCATTTTTAACACATTTTCAATTTCATCAAGCAAATCAATCGGTGGTCTGGAATCACGATCCATTTTATTGATGAAAGAAATGATCGGTGTCGTACGTAAGCGACATACTTCTAATAATTTAATAGTCCGTGCTTCAACGCCTTTGACCGCATCGATCACCATCAATGCGGAATCGACCGCAGTCAGTGTCCGATAAGTATCTTCAGAAAAATCTTCATGGCCAGGGGTATCGAGTAAATTAATCAAACGCGTTTGATAAGGGAATTGCATGACAGAGGTTGTCACGGAAATCCCCCGTTGCTTTTCTAACTCCATCCAATCGGAAGTGGCATGACGTGATGATTTTCGGCCTTTGACCGTGCCAGCCATTTGAATAGCCCCCCCGAATAAAAGCAATTTCTCCGTTAACGTGGTTTTTCCGGCATCGGGATGGGAAATAATCGCAAAGGTACAACGACGCTGAACTTCAGCTAAAAAATGGGTATCGGCAATAGTCATTAAGTTAATTCTAGGATAGTTTTGTTATTAGGCGAAAAATACGCATTAATTTCATTGTCTGAAATATCACTGAGTTTAGAAGGTTGCCACTTGGGTTGCATGTCTTTATCGATAACCACCGCCCGAATACCTTCGTATAAATCATAGCTCTTTAAAAAACTTTGGGTTAATAAAAAATCTTGCTGCAGGCATGCAGCCAAGGATTTGCCATAAGCGCGTTTAAAAGCTTCTAATGTCACCATTAAACTCAACGGCGATTTTTGTTGCAAGTGATTAGCGACTGATTTTGACCATTGACTATCATCGCTTTCTAAAAAACGTTGGATGCTTTCAATAGAATCGCCCGCAAAAACCCCATCAATGAAGAATTGATGGGGTTTTAAAGGCGCCTCATCTGGCTGAATTGCATAAGCCTCCAATAAATTACTCACCGCTTGCCGCCCATCCCCCGGCAATGGCGTCGTACACAACGCTGCCACGACTTCGTCTAATTGATTGCTCGGCACAAAATACTGAATCAAGCCAGCATAACAACTATCCGCAATCGCCAAACGCGCCCCAGTTAAAGCAACATAATAAGATAGGAGACCAGGGGATTGTTGTAAAAAATGCGTCGCACCGACATCAGGATAAAGGCCAATGCCGGTTTCTGGCATAGCGAACAATAAATTTTCAGTACCAACCCGATGACTGCCATGCATCGATAAACCCGCCCCTCCCCCCATCACGATCCCGTCTATCAGCGCAATAATCGGTTTATGATAAGTCCCGAAATAATAAATTAAGCGATATTCAGCCGCAAAAAATTGGCTCGATTCTTCGGCATGCTCTGGCCCACTTTGGTATAAAGCACGAATGTCACCGCCAGCAGAAAAAGCTTTAGCACTGGCACTCTTAATAATAATGGCTAAAATGGCATCATCCGCTGCCCACAACCGCAATTGCTGATCGATTTGCTCGATCATACTGAGCGTTAAAGCATTATAAGCTTCTGGCCGATTCAACGTTACGCAGCCAATAAAGCCATCAACGGCCATTAATGCGTCAAAAACAACCCACGTGGTATGCATGGCTTTATCATCCAATGAAATGAAGCGCTATTTTATACCAGATCTCACGTCCACGGGTGATTTTAAGCGCTACTTTAGGTATAATGACCGCCCTTTTGTCAAAGAATTTATGATCGCCATGGAATCATCCAACGCTAGTACCAGCACCCTTATTCACGCACTGACTGAAAGCTATTTAACCGACACTAAAGAACAACAACATGCTTTCAAAGCCTTTAGTCTCTACTTTATGGAACGCAGCCAAAATCATACTTTCTGGAATTATCCACTTAATGATCAATTGGCCGCTTTAAAAAGTTTTTTTAACCATAATCAAATTCGTACGCAAGACAGCTTTTGCGTTAGGGTCTTTAATCCAGAAATAACCCGTGATGGCTATCGATCACCGCGCACCGTTATTGAAATTGCTCAAGCAGACGCTCCTTATATTATCGATTCCATTCAAATGGTTTTGAATCATTTAAGCATTGATGCAGAACCTATTATTTCATTGGGTGGCATTCAATGTGTGCGTACAATCAATGGTGAATTAACCGCCGTTTATCACCCAGAAGGACATCCGCATGCTCACACCCAAAATGAAGCGCCGATTCGCATTGAAATCGCCAAAATCTTCGATGACGCTCTGTTAGATCAATTACACGCAGCACTCAACAAAACATTAACAGAATTACATGCCGCTTTTCATGACTCAACCTTTATCCGTGAAAAATGCCAAAGTGTTATCGAAGAATGTTTAGATTATAAAAAACGCTTTCCATCAGAAGAAACCCGTGAAGCCATTACGTTTTTAAAATGGTTACTTGACGATAATTTTTTATTTTTAGGTTATCGCCAATACGATTTCATCGACAATGTCGCTGACGCTTATATTGAAGCCGTTACGAACTCAGGTTATGGCTTATTACAAAGCACTGCACCTTTGGCTAAAAAGCGTTTAATCAGCAGCATGCCCGCTGAAGCGCAGCGTTTAGTACAATCAAACAAAATATTAATCATCACCAAAAGCAATACTAAATCACACATTCATCGCCCCGCATATACAGATTACATTGGCATTAAACGCTTTGATGATAAGGGTAAATTAATTGGTGAACACCGTTTTATCGGTTTATTCACCCATGCCGCTTACACCCATAGTTTAAAAACTATTCCTATTTTGCGACAAAAAATCAATGAAGTTTTGAATTTATCGAAATTACCCCCCCAAGGCCACAGTGGAAAAAAACTTGTCGATATCATGGAAAGTTTTCCACGTGATGATTTATTTCAAATCGGCGTCACTGAATTGTATCAAACCGTTATGGCTATTTTACAGTTACAAGAGCGTAAAGTTATTCGCTTATTTGCACGCAAAGATGCTTATGGCCGTTTTTATTCTTGCTTAGTGTATTTACCCAAAGAAAAAGCCACTCTAGAATTTAATCGAAAATTTGAAAAAATTTTGCGACAATTCTTAAACAGCGACGATATTGCCTCTTCGATTTATTACAGTGATTCAGCCACTGCTCGCATCCATTTTGTCGTTCGAATCGCAACTGATAAACGGGTGGACACGCAGCCTGATTTTGCCGCTTTAGAAAACATCTTAATGGAAACCTGTAAATCTTGGCTTGAAAAATTACAAGCGTATTTGAGTGAGCATAATTCTGCTGATGAAGCGCATCAATTATTTCACCGCTACCAAAACAGTTTTAGTTTAGCTTACCAAGAAGATTTTAGTGCTGATCAAGCCGCTCACGATATCCGCAGCTTAAGTAGTTTAACTGAAGCTAATCCTTTATCCTTAGAAATGTTTCCGGATAACAAACATCAGGGACATTATTTCCGCATTAAACTTTTTCAATTACATGAACCTATCCCTTTATCCAGCATTATTCCTGTCTTTGAAAACATGGGTCTCGAAGTGCTGGAAGAGCATCCTTATGAATGCCAATTAATAGGCGAACAGGTTGCTTGGATTTGTGATTATTCGTTGAAAGTTGCCACCGATTTACCACTGAATTTAGCCATTTTAAAACCCTTATTAAGTGAATTATTTTTTGCTGTTTGGTCAAAAACCGCGGAAAATGACCGCTTAAATGCTTTAATTCAATTAACCGATAGCCCTTGGCAAAAAATCGTCATCATTCGCGCTTATGCCCGTTATTTAAAACAAACAACCTTACCCTATGGTCAAAGTTTTGTTGAAGATGCCCTGCTTAAACATTATCCAATCACTCATCAATTATTAAATTTATTTGTGGCGCGTTTTTCACTCGATGAACAACAAAACACGTTAACAACTGTTTTGAAAAATGACATTTTGACGTTATTAAATAAAGTTAGCAATCTCGATGAAGATAAAATTTTAAGAACATTTTTAACTTTAATTGAAGCCACCGTCCGAACTAATTTTTATCAAACAACAGCCCTGGGTCAATCCAAAGCTTATCTATCACTCAAATTAGAATCGGCTAAAATAGCGGTTTTGCCGCTGCCACATCCGTTATTTGAAATTTTTGTTTATTCACCTCGCTTTGAAGCTATTCATTTAAGGGCTATGAAAGTTGCCCGCGGTGGTATTCGTTGGTCAGATCGCCGGGAAGATTTTCGCACCGAAGTGTTAGGTCTAATGAAAGCCCAACAAGTGAAAAATGCGGTTATCGTACCCGGTGGCTCTAAGGGCGGTTTTGTCTTAAAAGCGACCAATGCCAAAATGTCACGTGATGAATTGCAACAAGAAGCCATTGATTGCTATAAAAATTTCATGCGTGGCTTGCTCGATTTAACCGATAATTACCAAGGTAAAATTGTCATTCACCCACCGCAAGTCAAGCGCTATGACATCGACGACCCCTATTTAGTGGTCGCTGCTGATAAAGGCACGGCAAGCTTTTCCGATTATGCTAATTCCGTTGCTGATGAATATCAGTATTGGTTAAGCGATGCCTTCGCTTCGGGTGGCAGTTTTGGTTATGACCATAAAAAAATTGCTATTACCGCGCGTGGCGCGTGGATTTCTGTCGAAGCGCATTTCAAAACCTTAGGGATTGATCCTTCGACCATGGAATTTAGTGTGGTGGGTATCGGCGATATGAATGGCGATGTGTTTGGCAATGGTATGTTGCGATCACGAAAAACCAAATTATTGGCAGCCTTTAATCATATCCATATCTTTATCGATCCTTCACCTGATCCTGAAAAAAGCTATCAAGAACGCGAACGCTTATTTCATTTACCCAGTTCCAGTTGGTTGGATTACAACAGTCAATTGATTTCAACTGGCGGCGGCGTTTTTGATCGCAGTGCGAAGGAAATTCCCATCAGTGCTGAATTAAAAGCTTTGCTGAATATTAACGATGACACTCTCGAACCCAATGCTTTAATTCATCAATTATTGTTAGCACCGGTGGATTTACTCTTTAATGGTGGCATTGGTACTTATGTGAAAGCCAGCACAGAATCCCACCTCGATGTCGGTGACAAAGCCAATGATAACTTAAGGGTCAATGCCAAACAATTGCACTGTAAAATTGTCGGTGAAGGCGGTAATTTAGGCTTCACCCAGCGTGGCCGAATTGAATTCGCCCAAAAAGGAGGGTTAATTTTCACTGATTTTATCGATAATTCTGCCGGTGTCGATTTATCTGACCATGAAGTCAATACGAAAATTCTTTTAAGTTATGCTGTCAATAAAGGTGAATTAAGTATCGATGAACGCAATGACTTACTAAAAGCCATGACCGATGAAGTGGCGGACTTAGTGTTAAATGATAATCGCTCACAAACCGAATTATTAAACTATTCGATCAGTCAAGCGGTCAATGAATTAGAAGTCTACGGTCGTTGTTTAAATGATTTTGAACGTACGGGTAAAATCAATCGTGAAGTGGAATTTTTACCCTCAGAACAACTCATTCAAGAGCGCTTTAAAAATGGCACCGGCTTAACCGCGCCTGAAATCGCTATTTTATTGGCGTACGTTAAAATGGATATCAAGCAAGCTTTATTACACTCAACATTAGTGGATGAAGCATACTTCTTACCCACCTTAGAGCAAGAATTCCCGCCACGTTTAAATGTCGGTTACCAAATAGCCTTGGAACAACATCGCTTAAAACGTGAAATTACCGCCACCCAATTAGTCAATCAATTGTTAACGGAAACCAGTATTATTTTTGTTAAACGTTTGCAAGAAGAAACCAATGCCTCTGTTGCTAATATTGTCAAAGCTTATGCCGTTGTGCGTGAAGTCTTTCGAGTCCCACGTTTATTGCAATTGATTCATGATTTGGATTATAAAATTCCTTTTGCCGTTCAGAATCAAATGCGCACGCGTATCTGTCGTTTCACACGTAGAGCAACGCGGTGGTTATTGCGTCATCACTTACCCACTGGCACGATTACCGACACAGTGCAAGCTTGGCAAGCCATCACCGATATGACGGTAAATTTAAAAGATTATTTACAAGGCGTATCGCTTCAAAAATACCAATCGTTATCGAGTGACTATTTAAGCTATGGCATTAATCAAAGCGTGGTCGAAGAATTAGCCAGTGTGCGCAGTTATTACGCCCTCCTAGACATCAATGTCATCAGTTTAAATCTGCAACAAGCAAGCTCCATGGTAGCGAAAATGTATTTTGCTATCGGTGAATCGCTTGATTTAGGTTGGTTACGGGAAGAAATCACTAACCATCCGGTTAGCAATCATTGGGAAGCCCTGGCGCATTCCAGTCAACGCGATGAATTGGATCAATTACAAACCACGTTAACCACCACTGCGCTTAAACACGGCGTCACCGATGCGGATTCTTTAGCACAGTGGCTAGTGAAACAGCAAGCTATTTTAGTTAATTGGCAAAGCATGCTAGATCATTTGCATCGTGCTGGTAAAACCACGTACGTAATGCACGGCGTCGCGTTAAAAACCTTAAATGATGTGATTCGTCAATTAGACTAAACCCATACGAGTGGCGAAGAGCAATCTTCGCCACGTTGATTGATGTACATGGTGTCAGAGCCTATCCATTCAGAACCTACGCGCGGATTTTCCGCGCGATATGTCCCAATGCTAAATAGATAAGCCAAAGCTTTCTTTAAGCGCGGCATTTATTTCTCGCCATTGCGCACTCACGTGCTCTTTGTTATCAGCATTAAATGCATCAACCCGTGCTTTTTCTTTTGTGTACAAATACACATGGACATCCAACGCCGAATCTTTAAAAGCCGCACTGACTTTATCAATATTCGCTTGGGTATCATCGATAAAAATAATTGCCTTAATCGGTTGCGCTGGGTAATAATGTAGTAGAAACTTAAGTGTTTCACCTTTATCCTGTCCACTAACGACCACAACGCCGCGATTGTATTCGATAGGGCGTGTGAAAGGTGGGGGGGTAATATAACCGGCAATTCCGCTAGCATCCCCTAACGCAGAGTGTGAAAAATCAATATTCACCGCCGCCAATTGATGGATGGAGGCAGAATACAACATAACATCACGTGAAGAGATAGCAATCACTTTATTGTGCAGTATTTGTTGTTCATTGTGCAAGGTTTGATCAAGATGTGCATCAATCTTCACTAAATTCATCAAAGGCAATACGGTGTCATTAATAGCAATTAATTGCTCAAATGTAGTTGCCACACGTGATGCAGACGTTGAATGTGTGGCAATCAGATTCGCTTGCCAATCCCACCATTGCGTCGTCATCAAATCAGTGTTTTTCGCAGGAGAGCCATTGTCTATAGGTGCTAATAACGTATTATCAATATCATAAGCAAGCAAGACTTTTTCACCGGTATACCGTTTTGATAAGGCAACAGCATCTTTATCCACCACAGTCATGTCATCAGTCGCAAAGTGCATGACCTTAGCATAAACGGGTAAGGCATAATTTAATGACGTCAGTAATAATAAACTTAACAGTGTTTTTTTCATAATTTTTATTTAAATTATTTCTCAAGGGTCAATTATAGTACACTTTTTTACGTTATATAACGATAAACGGGTGCTAATCACCCTATCGCTTTTGACGCAAGTGCTAAAACAGTACCCAGCGCACCCACGACAACCGTTTTTGAACAAAGTGAATACACAGCGTACTTGGCTTTTTGATACATATTATCATTAGCCTCAATACTCCCCTCAGCACCTACTATAGCTAACACGGGCGGTTTTTCAGCCTTGGTAGAAAAACGCAATCGATCAGCTGTTGACTCACGAAAAGTGTCTCTTTCTAAATCCCCTTCTGAACCTATTTTAATCGCTATGCTAGGTCTTACGCCATCTTCAAAATCAGTAACACGAGTAACAACATCTTCATTCACCATCATGGGGGATGGATTTTCGTTGACTACAAAAGCGTCAGCTTTAGTTGGTCTTGCAAATACCTCTTCGCGTGTAATAGCTATTTCTTTACCCACACCCTTATCATCCTTACTTAATAAAGTAGCCCTAGCCACACAGCAATCCAGCCCGTCATCTGCAACAAGCGTTGGAAATTGCGAAGACATGAAAATATCGTAATTGTTACGACTTTGGGTACCCTCTTTGAAAATTACTTTCATATGAGCAACTAACTCAGCACCCTCAATGATTGAATAAGGATTATTTATTTTTTTGATTAAAGCCATCAAGAATTCAATGCGCTTATCATTACACCATGAACTAAACACTTTATTTTCTAATCGATTCAATTCGGATTTTAAAAAATTCAAGCATAATGAAATCTTAGCGTCTGGTTCAAATTTACGTGTTTTAATCTCACCTTTTTTCGCAGCCAATACTTTTTTCAAATCTTTGGCATGGTTTCCCTTATGCGCTTGCATTGCAGAAGTATTTGACGTTTTTAAACGGGTAATGCCTGGACTTTCAGCCCGATTAGTATTGAAATTAGCACCTGAAAATATATTTTTTAAGCAGTCCCAATATTTTTTCAAAAAAACTTTTATTTTTGCTGCTCCGCCTTGATCAAGTAAACTCATCACACCATTGGGCCGTGCTTGCACGGTGTATTGATTAACGCCTTTATTCATTTTTTTTTGCGCACTTGCAAAATTAGCAAGATCTGGGTTGGCAATAAAAGCTTGAATAGCAATCGTCATGTCTTTTTTAGCATTAACTAATCGACTGTTACGCGGTGTAATCAAACGCAGTAATAAGGCACGCCCTTCTACTGAAGAAAAACGTTCATTAGCACTTTTACAACCTGCAATAGTACCTTCTTGAGCAAAGGTTGCTAAACTTTGAATGAACATGCCATTTTTGTGGTCTAAATGTAAATCATGCGCGAAAATCTGCAATAAGGCTTGATTGGCTAAGACTTTGGTATTCGTTGATTCTGGCTGCGCATTAAGCTTTTTAAAAACCTTCTTTGCTTGGATTAATCGATTTTTAATTGAATTAAAATAGTCTGACGTACTAAACACGGCATCGCTAAGGCCTGTCTTTTCATCAGTTAAAAAATTCTTGTAAATACCCAAAACATCATTATATGCGCGGACTATCGCTCCACGCTGATCAACCAAGCGACCCGTGATGACTTGCTGATGTAAATTAGCGATCATCGCCATTTCAGCCATCACGGTAGCTTCTTTTAAAGTACCTTGCGTGTCATAACCAAGATTTTCACTATGACGATTAACGGAAAGATTTTGAATATGAATAAACTGTGAAGAATCGGCCATTTTAGCATTCAATAAATGCACTGCCTTCATTTCAATTTCAACACGCTTACCTTGTTGATTTTTTGCATCCCAAAAACCCGGATTATTGGGAATCGCAGTTTCGCGATTAATGATAATTGGACCTTGATAATCCCCTAAAGCATGCCGCAAAGCGATGGCATCTTCGTTTATTTTATCAGCAGTATCTACCACGTGCTCATCAAGTCTTAACCCTTCATTATCCACATCGGGTATCGATGGCAAACGCATTATCTTACTGCCATCGCTGTAATGCATGATCCGCGCAGCTTGATGACCCAGACCTGATTTTTTATGATGCGCCGTATTTTCAGTACCTTCAATACGCACCGTTAAACCAAGGTGACTAGCTGCTAAGTAATCATTCGCGGTCGCGGTCGTTGATGCAAACACTTCTTTAGAAAGTTCTTGTTGAATAGCATCCAGATCTACGATGGTATGAAAGTCAATAATGAAATCAGGACTATGCTTAATCAACAAGGCATAACAATTGTCAGGTTCTGACAATATTTCACGATTCTCATCTAAAAGTTCGTTTAATTGATCATAATCAATTAAAGAGGTCTCAGCGTTAAAACTCTTTACTAATGCTTGTTGAAAAATCGTTTTGACTTGTACATTAATATCACGAAATGCGCTGGTGCGAATCGAATCCCAGCTAGCGTTAGGAATAGTAACGTTGGCCGCTGCAAACGCTTTTTCTAACACTTTCAGTGCTAACGCCATGTGCATTTCGATTTCTTCAGCAATCGCATTGATACTACCGGCTTCAAGGCGACTTTCGGGTTTTAATAAAACGTCAATGGCTTGATTTAATAAAGTTGTATCAGCGGCTTCAGTTACTACCGGTGTTTCTAACCACGTTTTATAGTTTTTTGTTAATGTTTCAGCCAAACTCACATCGATATTGCATACGGTCGTTGCCGATAGTGTATGCGTTGCACCCATATGCGCTTGTAATAATTCTTTATATGTAAAATCACCCGGTGGCTGATCACGTTTAGCACCTTTGCCACTTGGTGGGTCAGCGTAATGAATACTTGCCTGTTGAGTAAGTGCCGTTAATAAATCTTGATTTATTACTTCCCCTTGACTTATTTCGCCACGTTTAATGAAAATATCAATCAAAATACGCTTGTAATCAGCCTCATTGAGCGTAACTGTCGTCAATAACGTACCTTGAGGATCAAAACGCAAAAGTTTAGCGTCAGTTAAATTCGCCTCACGAATGGCTTGTGCAATTAAATACTCTTGATAACAAACTTCGGGCAATAACTTTAAGTATTTTTCATATGATTTTTTAAGTAATGCATTGGGCTTGTTGCTTTGATTATCATTGACAATCGCCAGCAAAGTATCAGAATCTTGCTTTAATAGATAGTGAAGAAATTCATCCGCATTACTTTCTTTATTTTTAAAAAGAGGCTCCAGTATGGGCTTCAACAATAGGGTTAATTCTTCTGAAGTGATTTCCTTTTTCGTAACCCATTTTTCATAAATGTTATAATGTTCACTTTTAAGCGCAGATAGTTTATTTTTATAAGGATCGTCTCTAAACATCGGTGGTAACCCGTTCAAGCCACTTCCATCACTCACATTTATCAGTTTTTCACAATACTGTTCAAGTGTTGACAGTAAAATTTGTGTTCTGGCATAATTTCTTATCTTTTGAGCCTGTGTTATTTCAGTAACATAAGCCTCAAAAACAGCGGAAGGAAATACTTGAATATCACTTAATGAAAATTTATCGCCTGAATAGTTATTACTAAAATCTTGATTCATCTTAAATAAAAGTTTTTGAGTACTTAATTGACTTTTAACATCAATATCAATTTCTTTAACATATTTTTCATGATCAATCTTTCCTATAATGGTTAACTCCTTGCTGATTATATCATTAGTTGTTTCCATCTCCTCTTTAAGGAAACGTACGTCTCTTGATTTATCCGTCTCACTTAATTTTTCATTGAATTTTTTATTTATTTTATTAAAAATAATTTTAGTATCTGCTAATAATTCTTTTATTTTCACTAAATCAAGATTTGGACTTGATAATTCCTTAACTAAACCCTCTAATTCTAATTGTATTTTTGGATTTATTTTCATCACATCTAACGCTATCAATGATTTTAATGCACAAATAATATCCTCAAGATATGAAACGTTTGATGTTGGTAAATCAACCGTTTTAGGCCTATAATAGGCCTGAGAGAGTTTTTCTAACTGATGTTCTTCAACTCTTGTTTCAAAATCCAACTCTTTAATTTTAGCCTTTATGACGTTTACTGAATCCAATACTTGTAATATTGCAAACTTTACTTTTAATAACCCTAACCGTTTTTCATCGATTTCTGCTTTATCTGCTTTATAAGTATCTCCTATCACAATTTTATTATGAAAAGTCTCTAATGAAACATAACTTTTTAATAATAAATCAATAAAAGATAATTCAGATTCTATTGGTGTTGTTGAATTCTCTAACTTTTTTAATTGAGCTATTAAAGCTTCTATTTCTTGACGATATTTTATAAAATCAGCATCTTCGCTATTATGAATTAATCGAACAACTTCTTCCAAAGCAATTAAGATTTTTTTTAAATTTATCACTATAATCCTCTCCTCTTAATCGAGACTGTTATTGTCAGCTTATACGATATTAACTTAACGTAAAGTTAAAAAAATCTGCCACATCACTTAATTGACGGGTGCGTTTAAAGGGTGGCAAACTTTTAATAAATGCACTGCGATAGCCACGGGTAATTAAGCGTACATCACACACCACCAGCACGCCACGATCGGATTGATCACGAATCAAGCGGCCAGCGCCTTGCTTTAAGGTTATCACAGCGCGAGGTAAATGGTAATGATTAAATGCATTTTTGCCGAGCGAAGTCAAAATTTTTAATTGACTTAAATGAATCGGATCATTGGGCACTGAAAAGGGTAATTTATCGATGATTACGCACGATAGCGCTTCCCCTTGCACATCGACCCCTTCCCAAAAACTTTGGGTGCCCAATAAAATGGCATTGGCTTCCACGCGAAATTGCTTGAGCAACACCTGTTTTGGGCTCTGTCCTTGAATGAGTAAAGGATAAGGCAAATCGCTTAACGCCACACTGGCATATTGCAAGGCTTTATGACTGGTGAATAACACAAAAGCCCGACCCTGACTTAATGTCACCACCTCACGCACCACGGTTAAAAAAGCGTCTGCATAATGCGCAACATTCGGTTCAGGTAAATGCGCTGGCACATACCACAGGGCATTGCGCGCATAATCAAAAGGACTGTCGAGCAATAAAGTTTTCATCGATGCCAAACCCAATTGCTGTTCAAAATAATGAAACTGTTGGTCAATCGTCAAAGTCGCTGACGTAAATACCCAGCTATCGGCCATGGCTAACAATGCTTTTTGAAATTGGTTACCGATTTTTAAAGGTGTTTTCGTGATATGAATAGTGCTTTTATAGGTTTCATACCAATGGGCTATTTCTTCTGCCACCACCTCTGTACTCAAATTGCGCCATGTTAACTGCAATTTAAGGCTACGTTCAGCGCAATTAGCCAAGCCTTTGCTGCGTTCAGCCACCGTTGTTAAATACACGCCTAAATGTTCAAGGGCTGTTAATAATGCTTTATTAGCGCTATGAATCGCACTTGGATTTGGCCGCTGTTCCCATAACTGTTTATTGCTACCGTCGCCAAAACACAGGCGTAAATCCGCTGTTAATTTTGTGAGTGATTGCAATAACGCCGTTAATTCGGGCATATCCCTACCGACTGCCAATTGCTCGACATCGGTATCACGAATCAATTCATTGATTTGCCGACTCGAAATCGTTTCACTGAAAAATTGCGGTACTAAATCGACTAATTGATGGGCTTCATCGACAATCACGGCCGCCGCCACTGGCAATAATTCGCCTAAGGCATCGCGTTGCAGTGCTAAATTCGCCAGTAATAGATGGTGATTGATAATCACCACATCGGCTTCTAAGGCAGCTTTGCGATTTTTATACACAAAGCATTCGCCAATAGCGTGGCATTCTTTACCCAAACAATTGTCGGCGGTCGAGGTAATGGCCGGCCACCATGGCGTATGCTCTGACGGCGACGCGATATCATTTAAATCCCCTTGTTCAGTGCGTTGATTCCAACGAATAATCTGTTGGAAAATATCACGATAAGGGCCGAATTGAAAATGACCTTCCGCAATTTGCAAATCTAAACGGTGTTTACACAGATAGTTATTACGGCCCTTTAAAAGCGCTACTTTGCGATCGCGTGGCAACAATGGCACTAAAATAGGAATATCTTTTTCCAATAATTGATCTTGTAAATGTTTGGTGCCGGTGCTGATAATGATCGGTTCATTAGCTAAGAGTGCTGGCAATACATAAGCAAAGCTTTTCCCTGTGCCAGTACCAGCTTCGATCAAATAATGGTGTTTATTATTGATCGCATCGACAATTGCCAATGCCATGTCCAATTGACTTTGTCGTGGTTGAAAATTTGGCATCCTGGCTTTCAATGGGCTGCTGTTTGAAAAAAAAGCGGTGAGAAAAGCAATATCAGCTTCCAACAACATGTCAATACCTTAAATAAGAGCAACAAAGACTTTCATTCTATACATTGAAAGGACAATCTGCTATCTTTTGAGCTTATATCTTCTGTTTGGAGTACTTACACCTTGGCTGCTTCTGATTTAAAATCCCCATCCATGAAAGCAGTTAGTAAAACCCTGCGTCGCTTTAATGCCGATCATGCGCCTTTCACATCACTCGCAGAATTAACCCAAGCGATCAAAAGCCATCGCCACTTAGATCCCTTGAGTACGATCGATTTATCGTTAAGTCAATTGCTGCCTTTTAAAGCTTTAAAAGGCATTGAGGCAGCCGTGACATTATTAGTGACGGCGTTACAACAACAACAGCGTATCGTGATTATCGGTGATTTTGATACCGATGGCGCTACCAGCACAGCGGTTGCTGTGAGCGCTTTGAAAGCGTTGGGGGCTAAACATGTGCATTATTTAGTGCCGAATCGTTTTAAATACGGTTATGGTTTAACGCCGCAAATTGTCCACGCTGCGCTGGTTTTTAAACCCGATTTACTCATTACGGTCGATAATGGCATAGCGAGCATCGATGGCGTTCATGCTGCCAATGCTGCTGGTTTGCAAGTGTTAGTCACCGATCATCATTTAGCTGGCCATCAATTGCCGGCCGCCGCTGCCATTGTCAATCCCAATCAACCGGGCGATCACTTTGCCAGTAAACACTTAGCCGGTGTGGGGGTTATTTTTTATGTTATGTTAGCACTGCGCAGCCAGTTAAGAACAACCGGTTGGTTTACACATCAACAATTAACAGAACCCAATCTTGCTGAATTACTGGATTTTGTCGCTTTAGGCACTGTGGCGGATGTGGTACCACTCGATCACAACAATCGCATTTTAGTTTATCAAGGTTTGCAACGTATTCGAGCGGGAAAATGTCACCCTGGCATCACAGCGTTGATCGCGTTGGGCAAAAAAAAACCCCAGCAATTGCAAGCCACCGATTTAGGTTTTATTGTTGCACCACGCTTAAATGCCGCAGGTCGCTTAGAAGATATGTCACTGGGAATCCATTGTTTATTAACCGATAACTTAAGTGATGCGCAAACCTTAGCCATGCAGTTAGACGCCCTTAATAAAGAACGTCGCGCCATTGAAGCGACGATGCAATTGGAAGCTTATCATGCCTTGGAACAATTAACGCTTAACCCTAAAGCGGTCACCTTAGGCATTTGTCTTTATCAAGCCCATTGGCACCAAGGTGTTACTGGCATCATCGCAGCGCGTTTAAAAGATCGCTATGCTATTCCAACGATTGCCTTTGCTAAAGTCGATAACGGTGATTTAAAAGGTTCGGGGCGTTCGGTAGCAGGTTTAAATATCCGTGATTTATTAGACAATATTGCCACTAAAAATCCCGGCTTGATCGATCACTTTGGTGGCCATGCCATGGCAGCGGGTTTAAATCTCGCAGCTGAAAATTACGACCCCTTTAGCGCTGCCTTTCATGCTGAATTAGCGTTGTGTTTTAACCCCAATCAAATTGCCAGTATGCTTTGGAGTGACGGTGAATTAGCCACTCCCTTGCTGCAACTTTCCACTGCCACCGCCATTGCTGAACTCGGCCCTTATGGCTCAGCTTTCACTGAACCCTTATTCGATGGCGTATTTCAATTGCTCGAGCAGCGCTTGGTGGGCAGCAAACATTTAAAATGTAGCTTTCAAGCTTTGGACAGTGATGTCATACTCAATGGCATTGCCTTTAATATCGATGTCAATGACTGGCCCAATTATCAAGCCCATAAAGTCCAACTTGCGTATCGTTTAGATATCAATGACTTTCAAAATCGACACAGTTTACAATTGATGATCGAATCGATCCACGTCATCCAATAGGAATTCTATGTTAACTGAACGTTTGCCCTCTTTATTGAATACTTACGCTGTCATTCATATCGATGGCATCGATGCGGAAAAATTTTTACAGAGCCAATTAAGTTGTGATGTGGTTGCTATGCTGCCTGATCAATGCCAATTGAGTGCTTATTGTAATCAAAAAGGCTATGTTGAAAGTCTGTTTTGGTTACAACGCACCCACAGTGGCTTTCGGGCCTTGATCGATAAAACATTAATCGATTCTACGATGGCGTTATTTAAAAAATACGGTGCGTTTTCAAACGTGACATGTCACATCCATTCACTGATACCTGAACAGTTCAGCTTAGCGCATCAAGAAACCCCCTTAAGCTGGAATGAATACTTAACCCTGGCGTTACCGATGCCTCCTTTAATGGCAGCGCAAGTCACGCAAGCCACCCAATGGCGCGCATACTTTCTCAGTCACGGCATACCCCTGTTAACGGCAGCGACCGCCGGCTTGTTTCGACCGCACGAATTGCATCTGCCCACTTTGGGCGCGGTCTCTTTTAGCAAAGGGTGTTATCCTGGCCAAGAAATTGTAGCGCGCATGCAATATCGCGGCAAAGCCAAAGCCCATGCTCAGGCATTGATCTTGAGTGAATGCACCACAGCCCCAACAGCAGGTGCTAACTTGATGAAAGACGCTACAGTGATCGATTGCCTGTTATTAAAAGAGCAAACTTATCGACTGAGCGCTGTCATGCCAGACCTCCTTTATGAGCAATTACCCTTTGTTTGCCCATGGGGGCAATTAAGCCAGGTGTCTTATGGTTAACGGTTCTGCTTATTGGCGTTTAATGCGCTTTCACCGCCCAGTTGGCTTACTGTTATTATTGTGGCCGACTTTATGGGCTCTGTGGCTCGCTAATCACGGCATGCCACCTTGGCAATTATTGATTATTTTTATCGATGGGGTCATTGTAACGCGCGCTGCAGGTTGCATCTTGAATGATTTAGCGGATCGCAATTTTGATGGCTTTGTTGAACGCACCAAAGACAGGCCGTTAGCATGCGGTGAATTAACCGTGCAACAAGCAAAAAAAGCCTTATGGCTATTAAGTGGGCTTGCCTTAGTCTTAGTCGTGCAATTAAATGCCTTAAGTTTTTTATTAAGTTTGCTCGCTGCCGCCCTCGCCCTGAGTTACCCCTATCTAAAACGCATCAGCCATTTTCCACAAGTGGTTTTAGGCTTAGCGTTTGCAATGCCCATCCCGATGGCTTTCGCCGCCAGTGGCAAAGCGTTATCGGTTCATTGTTGGTTACTGTTTGCCATTGGTGTTATTTGGCCTTTAATGTATGACACCGCTTATGCCATCAATGATCAAATTGATGATGCTAAACTGGGTTTAAAATCCACTGCTTTATGGTTTGGTGAGCGCAGCGCTGTGTTTATCGGGGTGTTACAAATCCTTTTAATGGGATTATGGATTTGGCTTGGTTTACTGGCTTCTTTTACAAGCTTTTTTTGGTTCGCGTTAGGCCTCAATGCCCTGGGATTTATTTATCAACAAATCTTATTGCAGCAAGCTTACGCTTTCAAAGCTTTTTTAACGAATCAATGGCTCGGGGGTATTTTATGGCTTGGGATCGCACTGTCACTTCAAACATTAACACCCGTTGTGGCAATGTAAAATAACTGTAGTGAATTTATTGCATAATGAAGCCAGAGGCTCTACTATGAGCTTCATTTAATCTTAAGAGAAAAGACTCATGACAAAAGTTGCAAAAAAATCCGCTAGCAAAAAAACTCCAACCACTAAAGCGCCAACACTGGTATCTCTAAAAAAAGAATTTAAAACCCAAGTTGCTGAGCTTAACAAACAATTTCACAAACAATTAAAAGCCATTAAAGCTACTGCGATCGCTAAAGCTACGTTAGTTGCTAAAGAATTATCAGCTAAGCATGAACAAGTAAAGGCAAAAGCTGTCAAAGAAGTGCTCAGTCAAATTGATAAAGCCCGTGCTACCAAAGCCAAAGAATTGAAAGCTAAAACCGTTAATCCAAAGCCTGTCGCTAAAAAATCCGTCAAACCCATCGTTAAAAAAGTGGCTAAACTTGAAAAAAATGCTACTAAAAAACCCATGGTTAAAAAAGTTAACGTTTAAACGGTGAACTTCTGCATGCTTTTAGAAATGCTAACTCTTCCCCACACCTTCATGAACATACGCTATGTGTGCCATCCGAGTTTTTCTCGATGACCACTATCGTCTGGTTTCGGGAAGATTTACGCCTCGAAGATCATAGCGCTTTAGTTCATGCCATGAAAGTGGGTTTGCCGGTAATAGGTTTATATCTTTTTGATCCACACGCTTGGTTAAAACACGATACGGCTGCTTGTCGCATAAACTTTAACTTGCGTAACCTCAGTTGTTTACAACGTGAATTGCGCAAAAAAAATATCCCCTTATTATTGCTGGAAGTCAAACACAGTGATGATCAACTAAACATTTTTGAAGTATTGGCTAATCACACCAGCTTATTGTGTTTTAATAACCGACATGAAATCAATGAACAACGGCGTGACGCATCCATCGAAGCCATTTGGCTTGCTAACGGCAAGCGAATAGCACGTTTTATTGATCACGTGTTATTAAGCCCCGGCACGGTATTGACCAAAGCCGGTCAAGCATTCAGTGTCTTTACCCCTTATAAAAACGCTTTCATTCGCACCGTGATTGAACAAGGTTTAAGTTTGCAACCCTTAAAATCATTTGCCAAACAAGCGCCATTTGAGTTACCGATAGCCCTAACAAAGGCGTTAACAAGGGTTTGCCGCCAGCATGACTCTGTGCCCTTATCGTGGCCAGGCATCCATGCCACCGTGCCTGAAACTTATTGGCCCGGCGGTGAAGCTGAAGCACAGTTGCGCTTAAGCAATTTTATCAAAACCAAAATAACAGCTTATCAAAAAAATCGCGATTACCCTTCATTAGCCGGCACTAGCCAACTTTCTCCTTATCTGGCCGCCGGTGTGTTATCGCCTCGGCAATGTTTGTATGCAGCGCGGTGTGCTAATGACGGTAAATTAGTAGGTGGGCATGAAGGCATTGCTTGTTGGATCAATGAATTACTGTGGCGAGAATTTTATCAGCATGTCTTGTGGGCTTTTCCCAGAGTGTCTATGCATCAACCTTTTAAATTATCCACCTTGAATTTAGCATGGAATAATAACGAACCCTTATTTTCTGCCTGGTGTGAAGGCCGTACTGGATTACCCTTAATCGATGCTGCCATGCGTCAATTACAACAAACAGGCTGGATGCATAATCGCTTAAGGATGGTGGTTGCGATGTTTTTAACCAAACACTGCTTTATCGATTGGCGTTGGGGCGAGCGATTTTTCATGCAACACTTGATAGATGGGGATTTGGCGGCTAACAATGGTGGCTGGCAATGGTCAGCGTCAACGGGGACTGATGCTGTTCCTTATTTTCGCATTTTTAATCCTGTCAGACAAAGTCAGCGTTTTGACCCCGAAGGGCATTTTATCCGTCAATATTGCCCAGAATTAGCAAGCTTGGATAATAAATGGATTCACACCCCATGGTTATGTGACCAGCCCGGTCAAAGCCATTATCCATTGCCAATAGTTGATTTAGTGAAAGCTAAGGCTCACGCATTAGCAGCGTTTAAAGCGTTAAACGCCGCTGAAGCTTAAAAAGCCCCCTTGCACAGCAAGGAACATCCAAAAGTACAGAGAGACTCTCTGTTAGCATTTTTGTGAGCGTGGCTGACATCAATCAATCTTAACGACAGCAAGGCTTTTATTGTATACAATAACTGTTAATTAACTTTTATAAATGGATAATTTATGAAAAATTTTCGTTGGGTCCTTATCAGCCTTGCCTTTGTTGGCATTTTAATCACTTACTTAGATCGGATGGCACTGTCTTATGCGATTGGTCCTTTAGAAAAAACCTTTTCTTTAAATAATACTGAATTTGGCATGATCGCCTCAGGCTTTGGCATCGGCTATTTGTGTGTAACGATCGCCAGCGGTATATTAATCGATCATTACGGGGCCCGAAAAATTTGGTCGCTGTCAGCGCTTTTATGGACGGTGGCTTGTGTGTTAATCGGTATGGCGACAGGTTTTTGGTGGTTATTATTATGTCGGATTCTATTGGGTGTTGCCGAAGGTCCTAGCTTTCCGGCACTCGCCAGAATCACAGCTGATTGGTTATTACCGCGCGAACGGGCTCGAGCTTTTGCTTTTGCCTTACTTGCCGTGCCTTTATCCTTCGTGATTGGCGCTTCTTTACTCAGTTTTATCATCGTTCATTTTAATTGGCGTTTTATGTTTATCATGGTGGGTATATTCAGTTTAATTTGGGTAATGGCTTGGCAGCAATTATTTCGTGACAAACCGTCCGACAGCAAGCATATCGGTCATGCAGAATTATTGCGCCTCAATAATATGCCTAAAACAAACCCTGTTAATGCCATAAAAAAATCGACCCCTTGGCGTTATTTAGTCTTCAATCCAGCGTTGTTAACCAATCATATCGCTTTTTTCGCCTTAGGTTATTTACTGTTTTTTGCCCTCACTTGGTTACCGGCGTATTTTGAACAAAGTTATCATATTAAACTCGCTAGCATTGGCCAATTTTTAACGATTCCCTGGCTAGTGGCAGCTTTGATGTTATTGCTAGGTGGCTTTTTATCGGATTATTTATGGAAAAAAACCCATAATTTCCGCCTCGCCCGCTCGCATATCGTGTGGATTTGCCAAGTCTTATCGGCTGGGTGTTTACTGTATGTCATCAAAAGTCATAGCCCTTACCAAGCGATTGTGGGTATCTCACTTGGCTTAGGCTTTGGCATGATGCCCAATGCCATTTTCTTTGCAATCAATACCGATTTAGCGCGTGATCGAGCAGCAACCAGCCTTGGCATCATGGATTGCGCTTTTGCAGCATCCGGTATTTTAGCACCGTTTTTAACTGGGAAATTATCTACGCTAACAGGCAATTTCAACAGTGCCATTTATCTTATGATCGGTATTACCACAATTTCTGCTTTAGGGGTCATTTTATTCCAATACCCCAATAAAGAAGCTTAATGAACGTTTGACGTTAAAGTCCACTCACACAGACGCGCGCAAGGGTTTCCACCAAGCGATT
>CAISUE010000059.1 GCA_903888615.1 uncultured Gammaproteobacteria bacterium | reverse complement strand
CTTTCAACTCGTTGATCTTATCCATATATCTCTTTCTTGGCGGAAAAAATAATGGATTTTATAGGATCAACGAGTTTTTTTGTATTACTTCAAAAAATGTCCAGTACAGAAAAGGCAAATTTAAACAGGGTCCTTCATTAAAAAATAAATAGCCTGCCAGGGAACTCTGGCCGAAGGCTATAAAGAACTTAGCCCAGGGCATTCGCCCTGGGTTAGCCATACAAAACCATCACGCGCTGTAGGCGCACAAGAAAATCAATCTTGTTTTTATCGTGCTTACAGCGCTCGTTGATGTGCATGCTGCTGCAGATTTAAGGCGAATGAAAAATTTGTTGCCGTTCCACGTATAAAACCAGGGCGATGAGGGCAAGGCTGGCACCACCGAGAATGCCTAATTTTAGCCATGAGAAATGGAGCGCAGGGATGGCTATGTTATATCCGGTGACAGGCGCTATTTGAAAAGGGGTTTTGTCGTCACCATCCAGTGAACTAAAATTACTTCTGGGTTGCATGCTGTTTGAAGGGGGCGGTGTCAGCAGTGGGTCGTAATGGCCATAATCTCCCGTTTCTTCATTATCTAAAGTTAGCGGATTATTGATACGTAATTTTTTTTCTACGTCCATGTCACTCACCTATACTTTTAAAGATTTGACGTGGTTAAATTTAAAGGTTTCACGTGTTGATACGTTTGCCACGTTTGCCGTTAATGATTTCATTGAGCCGTGCATAAGTTCAGCTAAGATAATGGGCAAAACGTTTTTGTGTTAAGTGCCTCGGTTCAAGAAATTCTTTTAGTAACATTTCCCCAGGGTGAGGCGGGAATTCAAAAAGCGAAGCTTTTTGCCGCCGAACGATAAAACACGGAAGTTTTAATAGGTCTTCCCTTCAGGGACGAATTTTAGCACAAACTTAAGTGCTCTATTTTTGGGTAACATAGGCTAATTCGCTTAATGGAATATTTCCCGCAATAAAATGGTTTGTTGCCGTTCAGGACCCGTTGAAATTAAATCTAACGGTAAGCCCACGTGTTCACTGATAAAAGCGACATAACGTTTGGCTAAATCGGGCAATTGTTCGTAGTGTTTTAAACCGAGGGTCGGTTCTTGCCAGCCGGCTAAACATTGATAGACAGGAATACACGCGGCAAAATCATTAGGATCGGAAGGTGCCATCGTTAATAAGGTGTCACCTAAACGGTAGTGCGTACAAATGAAAATTTCTGCAAAATCATCTAAGACATCCAATTTCATAATACCTAAGCCAGAGACACTGTTTAATAACAGGGCACGACGCAATACTGGTAAATCAAGCCAGCCGCAACGTCGAGGGCGGCCGGTGACACTACCAAATTCATTACCGCGTTTGGCCAGCAGTGCGCCATACTCGTTATCTTGTTCCGATGGAAAAGGCCCATTGCCAACGCGGGTGGTATAAGCTTTGGTAATCCCTAAAACATAATCCATTGCCAAAGGACCGACACCTGTGCCGGTACAAGCGCCGCCGGCAGTGGTATTGGAAGACGTCACATAAGGGTAAGTGCCGTGATCGATATCCAGCAGTGAACCTTGGGCACCTTCAAATAAAATCTTATCGTGCTTAGCGATCATGGCGGCTAATAATAACGGCACATCGGTCAATAAAGGTACTAGCCAGATCGCTTGCTGACACAGTTCGGCATAAGTGGATTCAAGGTCGATCGGTGTTTGATGATAATAGTGGGTCAATAAAAAATTATGGTAATCGAGTAAAGCGTCAAGTTTGGTTTTTAATGTGTTTAAATCACGTAAATCACTTAATTTTAAACCACGGCGAGCGATTTTATCTTCATAGCACGGGCCGATGCCTTTTTTGGTGGTGCCGATTGCCAACGCACCCGTTTCACGCGCCATATCGAGTAAGATATGGGATTTTAATAATAATGGGCAAGCATCAGCAATGGTTAAGCGTGATTTAACCTCGATACCACTGTATTCTAATTGATCGATTTCCACTTTCAATGCTAGCGGTTCAACAACGACGCCATTGCCAAGGATACAGCGTACATGGGAACGTAAAATCCCTGACGGAATTAAGCGCAACACCGTTTTATGGTCATTGACGACAATGGTGTGACCGGCATTATTGCCGCCTTGAAAACGCACCACGGCATTGGCTTGTTCCATCAATAAATCAATGATTTTTCCTTTGCCTTCATCGCCCCACTGGCAACCTAAGACAATGACATTGCGCCGAATCATAAAGTACCTTCAGCAGTGCTGAAATAATAATGCAATGTCTTTTTAACACCCGCTCTGACCGTGGTGCTTGGTTGCCAATGCAATTTTTCTTGGGCATGTTGAATGGAGGGTACGCGAGCGGCGACATCTTGATAACCTGCTCCAAAATAGTCAAGCCCTGAAACATCGATTAATTGCGCGGTACCAGCAGCGGCAGCAAGGCTTGGAATGGCTTGCATTTCTTCGATAATCATCAATGCTAAATCGCGCATGGAAATATTATTGTCAGGATTACCGATATTGAAAATTTGTTGATTCGCGACACCGTCTTTATTGGCAATAATGCGGACTAAAGCGTCGATGGCATCATCGATATACACATAGCAACGCATTTGTGCACCGCCATCGACTAAGTGAATTGGTTTATTACGCATCACATTGCCGACAAATTGGGTAAAGGCACGCGATGCACCTTCTTGTTCAGATTTTAAATTATCTAAACGCGGGCCCATGAAATTAAAGGGTCTGAAAATACTGTATTGCAAACCGTCGCGCTCGCCATAAGCGCTGACCACACGATCCAATAATTGTTTAGAGCAAGAATAAATCCACCGTGATTTATTGATGGGACCGACCACAAAATTACTGCTTTGTTCATCAAATTCAGCATCGGGACACATGCCATAGACTTCAGATGTTGAAGGAATGATGACGCGTTTTTGAAATTCCACACACCAGCGAATGATTTGTAAATTCGCTTCAAAATCCAATTCAAAGACCCGTAGCGGATCTTTGACATATAAAGCAGGGTTAGCGATCGCTACCAGCGGCAACACCACATCGGCATGGGCGACAGCATCTTTGATCCACACTTGATCGCTAAAAATATTGCCGGTACGAAAGGTCAGTCGTGGATTGTTCAATAAATGGGCAATATTATCACTGTGTAAATCAAAACCGACTATGGTCCAATCGGTATGCGTTAAAATATGTTCGCACAAATGGCTGCCGATAAAACCTGCAGCGCCCAAAATTAATATTTTTGTTGTCATAGAGAAGTTCTCGTTAAATGTTCTAGAGTAGTTTTAATTAAAGTATCAATCGTTTTTTCAGGATCTAAGCTAAAGGTTTTTGTAGCGCGATTGGCGATAATCGCGCTGATGGAACAACATTCAAAGCCTAAGGTATGGCTTAACCCATAAATACCGGCGGTTTCCATTTCAAAATTGCTCAAGCGTCGACCATTAAAATCAAAACTACTCAGTGCCTCGATAAAATGAGGCTGCTTGGGTTTCGCGCGCAACAGTCGGCCTTGAGGGGCGTAAAAACCGCCACACGTCACAGTAATGCCAGGGGTGGTGAAAGAGGCAAATAATGCTTGCAAGCGCATGGACGCTTCGGTGTAATAAGGGCTTACCGGTAAAGCAGCACCAAAATGCGCCGTTAATGCCGCTTGAATCGCTTCTTGCTGGGGGTGTTGGCTTGAATCATAAAAATGCATCAAGCCATCAAAACCCAAGGCTGCAGTGGATAACATAAAACTATCTACCGGAGTTTCGGCTTGAATGGCACCTGAGGTGCCTAAACGAATGATACTCAAGGGTGTGATTTGGTCTTTGAGGCAGCGTTGTTCAAAACAAATATTGTGTAGGGCATCTAATTCATTGATGACAATATCGATATTCGCAGTACTCATGCCAGTGGATACCACACTCAAACGCGTTGTTCCAATATAACCGGTATGGGTGACTAATTCACGGTGGCTGCGTTTGCTTTCGATTCGGTCAAAGTATTTTGAAACCTGTGGGACCCGATTAGGGTCGCCCACGGTGATAATCGTGCTGGCAAGTTCTTCTGGCAGCAAATCTAAATGATAAATGCGGCCATCGCGTAAAATTAATTCGGATTCGCCAATACGGGTGTTAATGATGGACATGAAGCGGATCTCGTGAAGTAAATGGTTCTGTTAAAGCAGTGACAATATTTTCCATGCGCGCGCTGCGTGAACCTTTGATTAAAATGGTGCTGCCTACTTTGAGGTTTTGCTGTGCGTGAGCAATTAACTGTTCTTGATGCTCGAAGTGTAAGGCTCCGTCACCAAAAGCATTAGCGGCAGCGGCACTTAAAGGGCCTACTGTCAATAATTGCGACAGCCCAGCATTTTTTGCAAACAAACCGATTTCAGCATGAAATTCGTGCGCTTGTGCACCCAATTCTGCCATATCACCCATGATTAATAGGGCATCGTTTGTCGTTTTTAATTGCATCAATAGCTTAATTGCCACTTTGAACGCGGTGGGATTCGCATTATAACTATCATCAATCAACGTGCTATCGTGAATACCTTTAAAGCGATTCATGCGTTTAGGCAGATGGTCAACTTTTTCTAAACCTTTGCGTACGTGTTTCATCGATAAACCGCTACTAAAGCCGACAGCGGCAGCCGCGAGGGCATTATGGATATTGTGTAAGCCTAATAAAGGCAATTGGATAGGGTAGCTCTCACCGGCGTGATGCAATTGAAAATGTAAATGACCACCGTTATCTAATCGCACCTCAGAGGCGCTGACATCAGCCGATGGATTTAAACCAAAAGTCAAATAAGCGCGGGCACCAATGACGCTGCGCCAATACATTTGCTGGGCATCATCGATATTGAGAATGGCTAAGCCATCGACTAATAAATGTTGATAAAGTTCAGCTTTAGCATTGGCTACCCCTTGCAGTGAACCGAAACCTTCCAAGTGTACGGGAGCCGCATTAGTGATCACGCCAATCGTTGGTTTCACCATTTGCGTTAAATAAGCGATTTCTTGCGGATGATTGGCACCCATTTCAATAACAGCAAAATCGTGTTTGGGCTTTAATTGTAATAAGGTTAATGGCACACCGATATCATTATTGAGTGTGCCTTGAGTAGCAAGGACCGAGCCTTTTTGACTAAGGACACTGGCGATTAAACTTTTAGTGGTTGTTTTGCCGCAACTGCCAGTAATCGCAATAACCGGTAGCGTGTATTCACGTCTTAAAAAGCCGGCAATCAAGCCTAAAGCGAGTTTGGTATTGGTAACGATCAATTGTGGTAAATCGCAGTCTACCGGGTGATCGACCAGTAACGCCGTGGCACCAGCGGCTTTCGCTTGCAAAACAAAATCATGACCATCCCATTGTTCGCCGCGAATAGCGATAAATAAGCTTTTGTCTTTTAAGGTCCGGGCATCGATGCCCATGTTATGTACGATGGCATCCGTGCTCACTAATGTACCATCGGTAACGATGGCCAGCTTGCTTAATGATAATTTCATGGATTTAAGCTTTCCAAAGCAGCGGCTTTAATGCGTGCGGTATTGGGTAAGTGATGCTGTTCTAAGCGTAAGTAAGGAATAGCAATATCGTAACCGGTCACCCGTTTGATCGGTGCTTTCAAAAAGAATAACGCTTGTTCAGCAAGGACAGCGGCAATTTCAGCGCCCACACCGCAACATTGTGCTGCTTCATGAATAATGACACAACGGCCAGTTTTTTCGACTGAATTTAAAATCGTTTCCATATCCAGTGGTTTAATCGATGCCACATCGATCACTTCAGCTGAAAAACCCTCTGCTTCTAATTCTCGGGCAACTTGCAAGGTTTCTGTCAAACTGGCACCCCAGGATACGAGTGTGATATCAAATCCTGCTTTTAAAATAAAACAACGATCTAAAGGGAGTGCTATACCATCATCCGGTACTTCTTGTTTAACAGCGCGATAGATACGGGATGGTTCTAAATAAATGACCGGATCAGGGTCGCGAATCGCCGCTAATAATAAGCCATAAGCGCGAGCAGGTGAAGACGGGATAACGACGCGAATGCCAGGGGTATGGGCATAAATCGCTTCAGTGCTTTCCGAGTGATGTTCAGGGGCATGAATACCTGCCCCATACGGGGTGCGAAACACAATCGGGCAACTCAAACGTCCCCGGGTGCGATTGCGTAAGCGAACCGCATGATTGATGATTTGATCGAGGGCCGGATAACTAAAACCCATGAATTGAAATTCAGCCACAGGTTTTAAGCCTTGTGCGCTCATGCCAATGCTTAAGCCGGCAATCATGGATTCAGCCAGGGGAGTATCGATAACCCGTTGTTTGCCAAATACTTGCTGTAAACCATTGGTGGCGCGAAAGACGCCGCCATTGGCGCCAATATCTTCACCTAAACAAATAACGTCGGTGTCATGGTGCATTTCATAGCTTAGCGCTTGAGTAACTGCTTCAATTAATGTTATTTGTGCCATAAAAAGTCGATGAGGTTTTACGCAAAAGGAGAATCATACGCGCAAGCGACTGAATAATAAATAGCTGTGTTCCAGGGGCGTCGCCTGAGGTTAAACTCGCATAGCCTTACAGGCTGGATTATTTTATGTCGGCGCTAAATAAAATTTTTGAATTTATGCCATTTTTTAACCCAACGGTAGGCAAGTGGACAATTACAGAGAGAATTGCGCCAACTAGAGTTTGAGAGGAATAACGGGGTGCAAGGGCTACGTAACCAACGTGAGCGCAAGCGCTGTTGATAGCGGTTGATGAATAATTTTTTACTGTGATAAAAATGGGGGCTGCGAGTACCGGCGCTTAAATGGCGCAAATGAAAATCAATAACATAACAGTGAAAGCCAAGCATATCAGCGTGCAAGCAAAAATCGGTGCCATAATGGTGAAAGCCCTTTAAATCATGCGATAAGCCTAGATTAGCGGTTTTTTTTAACACTAAAAAATTTTCATCGAGACTCAAAACGCGCGCAGGCAGTGAGCCAGAATGACGATTGTCGGCGTGTGGATCGGTAATACGGACTTTTAAAGGTATGCCAAGATTGTCGGTACCGCCGGCATTGCCTAAAATAGCCCAATTGGGATCTTGTTGTTCCAAAATGGTGATTTGTTGCTCTAAGGTGGGTCGTTGGTCAAAATCGAGTAAAATATCTTGATGACAACAAATAAGGTAGCGGCCAGAGGCGGCGTGAATCATCCGGTTGATTCCTTGATAAGCATCTGCCTGATTGTTTTCACTGTTGTCAATATAAAGGAATTCACAATCGCTATTGTTGAAGCCAGCGTTTTCAAACGAAGTTAAGAAGCGTTGATATTGAGCTTTATCTGTAACTAGCGTACAAATACTAAATGCGTAAGGGAAATGAGGTGTTAATGCCAGTGACGTCGCGGTGATGGTCATAGATTCCTTTTTAAAGTGGCTGTCACACCTTATACTCACTATAATGGGCGACAGATTGTATCCATTCAGCACGCGCCGCGCGGGAAATTTAGCGTTAGTTCAATTTATTCAATGGGTAGCTTAGCATAATATGTCATCTGATCACTTTATTTTCGCGATTTTCGCCATTTTTGGAGGCGCAGCAGTCGTTTCAACGGCAGTGCTGTACTTGCGGCAATCGACCTTGGTGGCGTATATTTTATTAGGCTTGATTTTAGGCCCTTTTGGTTTGAAGATGGTGGCAGACCCCCGCTTTTTAAGTCACGCTGGTCAAGTAGGGATCATTTTTTTATTATTTTTAGTGGGTTTAGATCTTAATCCCAAAGATTTGTTATTGACATTGCGTAAAGTGAGTTTCGTCACATTAGGGGTGTCGTTAACCTTGATTGTGGTCGGTTTTGCTTTGAGTCAAGTTTTAGGCTTTAATCAAAAAGATAGCGTGATTATCGGGTTATGTTTGATTTTTTCCAGTACGATTATCGCGTTGAAACTGACGCCGACTGAAATGCTTTACAAAGAGCATTTGGGTGAATTGATGATCAGTATTTTATTGTTGCAAGATTTGGTTGCTATTTTAGCGCTACTATTGATTCAAGCCAATCACGGTCCGGGTCATAGTTTGACCTGGAGTTTGTTTAAAGCATCTTTGGCATTGCCAGGCTTGGTTGCCTTTGCGCTCGTAGTCGAGCGTTATGTCTTGCGACCATTGCTCAATCGCTTTTCATTTGCCAATGAATATATCTTTATTGTCGCGATTGGTTGGTGTTTAACAGTGGCGCAGTTGGGCATCAGCTTTGGTTTGAGTGATGGTATTGGTGCCTTTATTGCTGGGATTTCGATCGCGAACAATTCTCCTATTGCAGTACAAATTTCGCAACGATTGAAACCTTTGCGTGATTTCTTTTTAGTGTTGTTTTTCTTTGCGATTGGGGCTATGTATGATTGGCATCATTTGGCGCAAGCAATTTTCCCCGCCAGTGTGTTGACCGTGGTAGTGTTATTGTTGAAGCCCTGGCTATATACCTGGTTTTTGCGGCACAATCAAGAACGGCGTGCTATTGCCACTCAAGTGGCTTGGCGTTTGGGTCAAGCATCAGAATTTTCGTTGTTGTTAGCGTCACTTGCTAATGGTATTCATCCTAAATTGATTACGGATCGAGCAGCCTTGACGATTGAAACGATGGCTTTGATGAGTTTTATTTTGTCGTGTTATTACGTGGTGTGGCGTTATGCAACGCCTTTGCGATCAAAGTTAGTGTTTCGCACAAAAAATTCATAAAAGAACCGGCGTGATATGCATAGTGCCGCTATTGCTGAGCATTCACCGTTTTTGGGGCTTCAATTCGAATGTCGCCTGCTTTATTGGCTAAGGTTAAAGGTTGATAATTTGCCAATGCATCTAACGAAAAATCTTTGCTTTCGTCGGCAGCTAATGTTTTATTACTCGTTGTTAAGGGATTCATAATGATTTCTGGCAGATTTATTGCAGTTTTTTGACGGAGATAGAAACCCATTTTTGTTAATAAAGTTTCGATGCTCATAACAGCTCGCCTAATGGTTTAGTAGGTAGCATTCATCGCTGGTTGCGTCATTATGTCAGACGCAAGCTTAAGGCAATCTTAAGCCATCATGGATGGTTAATCAGCGTGAAATTTTGTATGATGGGGTATTTTTTGATTCAAAGATGAGGAATGTGTAATGAAAGTGTTTCATTTGCCCGATTTAGGCGAAGGTTTGCCCGATGCCGAAATTCATGCTTGGCATGTTAAAGAAGGCGATAGCGTTAAAGTGGATCAATTGTTATTGTCGGTGGAAACAGCCAAAGCCGTGGTAGATGTACCTTCGCCTTATGCAGGGGTCATTACGAAATTATGCGCTAAAAAGGGTGACATCGTGTTAACCGGTGGTCCTTTGGTTGAAATTAACGATGGTAGTGTGCCGGATTTAGCATTGATCAAAGCCGAAGATAAAGGCACGGTTGCTGGCAAAATTCACGTCGGCAATACGTTATTAGAAGAAAATGCCCAAGGTATTCAACCGACTGTGTGTTCAAAGGGTGCTTTAGCATTACCAGCGGTTAGAATGTTAGCGCGGCGTTTAGGTGTTCAATGGGCATCTTTACAAGGTACAGGAGTCCATGGTCAAATTACCGAAAGTGATGTTAAGAATGCAGCGACATTCGTTAAACCTGTGACTACGCGGGCGCCGGTGCCGGAAGGTTTTGAAGCCCTGCGTGGCGTCAGGCGCGCGATGGCGCAAGCGATGGTGCAATCGCATGCTGATATTATGCCAGTGACGTTATTCGATGATGCTGATTTAATAGCGTGGCAAGGCAAGCCTGACATTACGGGTCGCATTATTCGCGCCTTGTGTGTGGCTTGTAAGGTAGAGCCGGCGTTAAATGCTTGGTTTGATACGGCATCGATGAGTCGAAAATTGCTTCCTTCTGTTAATTTAGGGATGGCGCTGGATTCACCCGATGGCTTGTTTGTGCCTGTTTTGCGTCATGCTGACACCTTGTCAGCCAGTGAAATCCGTGCTTTGATCAATCGCTATAAAATTCAAGTGCAAGATCGTTCCATTCCCAAAGAAGATTTGCGTGAAGCCTCCATTATGCTCTCTAATTTTGGGATGTTAGCAGGCCGCTATGCCACGCCCATCATTGTGCCGCCCTTGGTCGCTATCTTAGGTTGTGGGCGTTTGCATGAAGCTGTCGTCGCAGACAATGGCCAAGCAGTGGTGCATAAAATGATCCCTTTGTCTTTAAGTTTTGATCATCGAGCAATCACGGGTAGCGAAGCGACACGGTTTTTTGCTGCTTTGATTCAAGATTTACAGCAGGCTCAATAAAGTGACGCTATTTTTTATCGTTACGGGGGAAGCATCTGGCGATCGTTTAGGTGCCGCTTTAATGCTAACGCTCAAACACCATTGTCCTGATGCCCAGTTTATTGGCGTGTCAGGGCCATTGATGCGATCGCTTGGTTGTACTGAATTGTTTCCGCAAGAAGATTTGGCGGTGATGGGTTTTATCGATGTTTTCAAATGTTTGCCATTGCTGCTAAAACGTCGTAAGCAAGTAAAGCAAGCAGCGACCCGATTGCAACCTGCGGTTTATATTGGTATCGATGCGCCGGATTTTAATTTACCGATTGAGCGGCAATTAAAAGCCCAAGGTATTAAAACAGTGCACGTCAATAGTCCAACTGTCTGGGCATGGCGAGCAGGGCGTTTAAAATCGATTGCAAAATCGGTTGATTTGATGCTGTTATTGTTTCCCTTTGAACAAGCTATTTATGATCAAGCGCAAATTCCAGCGAAATACATAGGTCATCCTTTAGCCGATCAATTACCACTGATCATTGACACGGAAAGTCAAAAAAGTGCTTTAGGATTATTGAAACATGCCCCAGTGTTGGCGTTATTGCCAGGCAGTCGGGTCAGTGAATTAACGTATTTAGCCGCGTTGTTTATTAAAGTGGCACGGGCTTGCGTTCATGCGATGCCGAATCTGCAATGTTGTGTGCCATTGATTAATGAAAAAAGTCGTAAAATTTTTATCGCCTATTGGCAAGAAATTGCGCCTGATTTAGCGCTGCATTGTAGCGTAGGCAATGCCCATGCCGTGATGCAAGCGGCTGATGTGGTACTCGTAGCATCCGGTACCGCTGCGTTAGAAGTGATGCTATGTCATAAACCAATGGTGGTGGCGTATCAGATGCACCCTGTTAATTACTGGTTAGCGAAGTGTTTGATTAAAACACCTTATATTGCTTTACCCAATATTTTGAGTCATGCTCTGATTGTCCCAGAACGTATCCAGCAACAAGCGAGTGTTAAGCAATTAACTCGCGATGTTTTAAATTGGTTTCATGATGCATCTTTGTATACGCAGACACAGCAACAGTTCTTAAAACTCCATCAAGATTTGCGCCAACATGCGGCTGAAAAAGCAGCAATTGCCATTCTTACCTTAATAAAACCTTAATTTTTGTTTTCGTATACTGAAAACACGATAATAATTTAAATTAAGGAAAAGTCATGATTTCTACTCAATTTAGACAAGATAGGCATCAGTGGGCTGTTAAGGGAAAATTAGAGGGTGCACAAAAACAAGCACAAGCAACATTACGAGAAAGTAAAAACAGCTCTCCTACGGGTAGTATGGTCAATGGTATGAGTTCTAAAGAAACATTTGATATTCCAAAAATTTCAAGAGGATGGTTAGAAAAAAATGTCATTATTGGTCGATCAGATTATTATGGGTTTAATCCTAAATAATCTCTTGCTACGCACGTAAAAAAGTTATAATCAACGGCTTTGGTGACCTTAATTTATAGCTTTTTTACATGACTTTTAAAACTATCCTCGTAAAGCAACACCCCCATTGTGCCGCGCGCATCATGCAGGTGACCACTGCTCATGGTGAATTCACTACGCCCAGTTTTATGCCGGTGGGAACGCGGGCGTTTGTAAATCAATTGTCACCAGTTGATTTACACAATACTGGCTCAGAAATCATTTTGGGTGGCAATACCTATCATATGTTGTGTTCGCCAGGTTTAGAGGTTATTGAATCCCAAGGCGGCATGCATCGCTTTATGAATTGGTCTGGACCCATGTTAACCGATAGCGGTGGTTTTCAAGTATTCAGCCTGTCTAAAAATGCCAAATTGTGTAAAATCGATGAAGAGGGTGCTAAAGTAAAGCACCCAGTGACGGGTAAATTATTAATCTTGAATGCCCAAACGTCGATTGAAGCGCAAAAAATTATCGGGGCTGATATTATCATGGCCTTTGATCAATGCACACCCGAAATCGGGGGTAAAGAAATGGCGCTACAGGCGATGGCGCGTACCCATCGCTGGCTAATGTTATCGAAAGAAATCCACGCTAAAAATCCTCACAGTGCTTACGGTTATGCTCAAGCTTTATTTGGCATCATTCAAGGTGGGCGGTATCCGGATTTACGGGCGCAGAGTGCAGAATTCATTGTGCAAGCAGAGTGTGATGGCATTGCGATTGGTGGAGAATCCATCGGTTTTGATATGGCGATTACCACTGAGATTGTCGAGTGGATCAGGCCGTTGTTACCGGCGAGTAAATTGCGCTATACCATGGGCGTGGGTATGCATCCGCAAGATTTAATCGATGTGGTTCGAGTCGGTATTGATATCTTTGATTGTGTAGCGCCGACGCGAAATGCACGGCATGGCGCTTTGTACAGTGGTGATTGGTTGTTTGAACAGGGTTGGGTGAAGTTTGCCAGTGAATTTGATAAAGGGCGTTTAAGTATTAAAAAAGCCTGTTTTGCTAAAGATGAACGACCAATCATGGCCACTTGCCAATGCTATACGTGCAGGCATTTTTCACGCGCTTATTTACACTTTTTATTTAAAGAAAAGAGTGCTTTTTATTGTAATTTAGCGACCATTCACAATGTGTTTGTGATGCAAGAAACGTGTCGGGTCTTAAAAAAGTTAATCCATGCAGCAGACAGCACTTAAAGGGATGCTTGCCTTTAAGTGCTGCGGGTCTTTATTATTCTGAAATGGTGATATCGGCTGAAAATGCTTGATTATCAGCATCTTTAAACGTTTCTTGACTTAAAAAGTGGACGGCTAGTTCATAGTTACCATCGGCGGCTTTGTTAATCCATTCCAATGCTTTTGCTTTATCAAAAGCGGCTTCTTGTGGATCGTTATACAATAAACCCGCTTGATACATAGCGCGGGTATTGCCGGCATTTGCAGCGGCTTCGTAACAACGAATGGCATTATCGGTACTGGCAGCATGACCTGCGATGCCACGCTGATAACATTCGCCGACCATTAAGGCTGCTTCGGGTAAATTCAAATCCAATGCTTTGTAAAAAAGTTCACTGGCTTTGGTTTCATCTTTTTCCGTACCGATGCCTTCTAGATAAAACCAGCCTAAATTGCAAATGGCTTGTGCAAATTGGTCGTGACTGGCTGCTTGTTCACATAAGTTAAACGCTGCGATTGGGTCACGGTCAGCACCTAAGCCACTTAAAACCAACAGCGATAAATTGTATTGTGCCAGTGGCAAGTTGGCTTTGGCGGCGATTTGATAGTGTTCTACGGCTTTAATGTAATTTTGATCGGTGCCCCAACCTTTTTCATAGAGCAAGCCAAGATTGTAATGAGCGCGGACAAATTGTTTGTCGGCTGCTTGTTGAAATAAATCAAAGGCTTTTTTTTGATCGATCCTAATATCGTTTTTGCCTTCAAGGTAACACAAAGCTAAATCATTTAATGCATCCGGTGAACCCCGTTTAGCGCGTTCAATCAAACCTCGTTGTTGTTGTTGAGAGTTGCTGAAAATCATGACTTGCTTCCTAAATGGTTAAATGGCTGTGCCTGGATGTAGTTTAACAAAGCTGAGCCGTTAAGCAAATGCTTTTTTCACGGAAAAAAATGCCTGCAGCTCGATTGTCACGACTAATATTTAATTTGGACAATATAAGCTTTTCAAACTAGCGCTATGGTAAATTTTAGCGGATTTATTTTAACTGAGGAATTATTAAATACGGGGGTGAATGATGAACCACGTACTGTTTGTTACAGCGCAAGTCAACGATATTTTAGCGTTAATGCCTTATGCTACTTATCGACATTTACAATTTGAGGTGGTTAGCAGTATTCAAGATGCTTTGGCGCAGCTTATAAACCACAAAGACATTGAAGTCATTATTACCGATAGCCAGTTAGCAGATGGTTTGGGCATTGATTTATTGGCTAAAGCGAATGCTCGCCGTGTGTATTTAGTAGTGCCTCCTGAGACGCCGCTTAATGCTGTACGCCCAGCTGGGATTTATGGCTTATTAAAAAATCCCGTAGATATCCCTGCTCTAGAAAGCATCTTTCATGAAAGTAAAGGCGAATCTTCAATGGTGGCAGCGCCCCCTCTGTGTTACCGAATGTAGCGCCGGTTAAGACGCTTATCGGTGAATCGTTTGTCATGCGCCGTTTGGGTGATTTAATTCAAAAAGTCGCGCCAACGATGGCCAGTGCGTTTATCTGTGGTGCCAGTGGTTGTGGTAAAGAATTAGTGGCGCAAGCAATTCATTTAAATAGCCTACGCGCCAATAAAGCTTTTTTAGCCATTAATTGTGGCGCTATTACAGAAGAATTGATTGCCAGCACATTATTTGGCCATGAAAAAGGCAGTTTTACGGGCGCTATTCACAGTCACAAAGGTTATTTTGAGCAAGCTTCGGGGGGGCGTTATTTTTGGATGAAATCACTGAGACGTCTAAAGCGTTGCAAGTGAGTTTATTGCGGGTGTTGGAAACGCAGCAAATTATGCCTGTGGGTAGTGTACACCCCGTTAGGGTGGATGTTCGCATTTTAGCTTCAACCAATCGTGAGCCACGGCTCGCGATGCAGCAAGGCTTTTTACGGGAAGATTTGTATCATCGACTCAATGTGTTTCCTATTAAAGTACCGACCTTAACTGAGCGTCGTGAAGATATTGAGTTATTGGTGGCGTTTTTTTTGGCTGAACACAATCTGCAAAATCATACCCACATCGTTATGACAGCAGAAGCTTTGCAATACTTACAAACCTTAGCTTATCCTGGTAATGTTCGCCAATTAAAAAATCTCATTCATCGGGCTTATATTCTCGCTGAAGAGGTTATCGATATCGAACATATTGAGAATTTTTAATGCTTTCTTAGTGTTGCTTTGGGTATTCTCAACGATTCTCGATATTTACTGACAGTGCGACGCGCAACGGTTAAACCTTTTAAAGCCAGATGTTGCGTTAGTTTATGATCACTGAAAGGTTTGCGGGGATTTTCATTGGCAATTAATGTTTTGATGAAACACTGAATAGCGATGGCTGAACAGGGTTCACCGTAAGTGGTATTGATGTGGCTATTGAAAAAGTGTTTCAATTCAAAGGTGCCTTGCGGCGTTTGAATGTATTTTTTTGTCGATACGCGTGAGATAGTGGATTGGTGTAAATTAAGTTCGGTGGCAATGTCTTTTAAAATTAAGGCATTCATTGCCCCTGGCCCATGGGTCATAAAAGCTTGTTGGTGTTGGATAATAGCTTTTGCTACTTTGAGTAAGGTCTCGTTACGCTGTTTAAGGCATTGGATAAGCCATCTTGCTTCACGTAACTGGGTATGAATGAAATGGTGAGTGCCATTGGATGCTTGTGTGTCAAGCAAGGATAAATAACAGCCATTTAAGCGTAATTTAGGTAATAACAGGGGGTTGAGTTTGACGTGCCATGCCGAACCTTTTTTAATGACGAGGATGTCAGGAGAAATATAATTAGCAGCTGAAGTGTTGGAGTAACGATTGCCAGGTCGTGGGTTTAAACTCTGAATAAGCGTCAGAGCACGATCTAATACTTGAGATTGAATTTTACAAAGCTGAGCCAGTTTACGGTATTGATGCGTTGCTAATAACGTTAAGTGATGTTGAATACAGTGTTTGGCAAGTTCAACATCAGCGGTTTGGGTAGGGTAATCATTGAGTTGTAATAACAGTGTTTGTTGTAAATCGATAGCGCCTACCCCTAAGGGTTCAAAGCCGTGAATGGTGCTTAAGACATTGCTGATTTGCTTCATGCTAACCACGATGCCTTGGGTTTTTAATAGGGATTGAATGTCTTTAAGATTTTCCGTTAAATAACCGTCATCATTGATGAGGCCAATTATGATTTTGCCGATATTATAATTGGTTTCGGTTAATTGCGAAGCACGTAACTGCCACAGTAAATGCGTTTGCAGCGTTTCTCGCTCTACTTGTGGCCACAGTTGACCTGCGCTATTCTCCTCTGATCTGGATTTTTCAGGATAATCACAAAAAGCATCATAAGCCAACTCGGCACTATCATGGTCAACAGCGCTATCGTGGTGAAGATCGGTGCTTGATAACTGTGATAAAGGGGTCGAAAGCGTATCTAATGGTGGGTCTAGTTCAAGCATGACGTTGCTTTCTAAGGCTTGGGTTAATTCTTGACTTAATTCTTGCGTCGATAATTGCAACATCCTAATCGCTTGCTGCAATTTAGGCGTGAGTTGTAACTGTTGGGTCAATGAGAAATGACATTCTTGCTGGATCATAATAGCGCCTCGTCAATCATATAATGTTTAAGTGTGCGTTACGGTAAAAAAGTCGGTTTTTTGTGATCGTGAATAAAAATGTTTAAAATGACTTAAAATCAATCCAGAAGCTTCTTTAAGCCAATGCTGGTTTATCAGCGCTATGTTTTATTGGGTAAATGAATTGACAGCGAGTAGGGTAATTCACTATCATTGTCGATTTTCTTGCCTGCCCCTATTATTTGAGATTGTTATGAAACGTACTTACCAACCCAGTAAAATCAAACGCCAACGTACTCATGGCTTTCGTGCCAGAATGGCAACCAAAGGTGGTCGCTTAGTATTAAAGCGTCGCCGCGCCAAAGGCCGTCATCGTTTAACTGTCTAATCAAGGCGCTGTGCCTGCTCAAGCTGGCTTTTCAAAATCCGTTCGCTTATTGGATGCGAAGGCTTATACTTTTGTGTTTGACAAAGCGCAGCGTTTTAATTTATCTGCGGGCTTGTATTTAGTTCGCGCGAACAGTCAAGCAACAGCACGCTTAGGTTTAGTGGTCGCTAAAAAGCGCTTGAATAAAGCGGTTAAACGCAATCACTTGAAGCGTGCGCAACGCGAACATTTTCGGCTTGTCCGCCCGCAATTAAATGCTTACGATATTGTTTTTTTGGCCAACCACCATTTAACCAAGCTGAATCGACGGCAAATGACGTTATGTTGCGTAAAAGACTGGCTCAAATTGAGCGTATTGTTATCTACATAGGCTGTGCTAGTCTTAGCCTATATCGTATTTTTTTAAGCCCATTGCTTGGCCCACGCTGTCGGTTTTGGCCATCATGTTCTTGTTATGCCGCTCAAGCTTTACAGCAGCATGGTGTCTGGCGCGGCACTTGGCTGACGCTTAAACGCCTGTGCCGTTGTCATCCTTGGCATCCTGGTGGAATAGATCAGGTTCCTAACCCTTTTAATATTGATAACTCAAAATAGATCTTTATGAATAGCGATTTTATACGCGGCATTTTATTAGGCATTGTTTGCATTCTAGCTTATTTATTGTGGAATGCGTGGCAAAAAGACCATATTTTAATTGAACCGCCATTAAGTACGCTTAGCACGAGTCAAAATGGTACGCTAAGTTCACTGCCAGGCGCGACTGTGGCTTCAGTGACCCCAGTCAGTGCGCCACTGCCGCTAATTCATGTGGAAACCGATGTATTAGCGGTGGATATTGATCCGTTCGGTGGCGCGATTGTTCACAGTGAATTATTACAATACCCTGAAGCTTTGCATAATCCCAAATCGTATGTATTGATGAATACTCAACCGCATTCATTATATACCGCCCAATCGGGGATGGTTGCCAATAATGCCGCTGATGCACCCATTAACTATCAAAGTCTTCAAACGCAATACCGATTAGCGGATGGCCAACAAGAAATATCGGTGCCTTTAACTTGGCACAATAAAGATGGATTATCGATCACAAAAACTTTGCGTTTCCAACGTAACAGTTACCAAATTCAGGTTGCGATGGAATTAAAAAATGCCAGCAATGCTGCTTGGGATGGCCATTTTTATATGCAATTCAAGCGCATTGAACCCATTTCAACGGGTGGTGGATTTTTTACGATCAAACCTTTTGTGGGTGCGGTTATTTCCAGCCCTGATAAACGCTATCAAAAATTCACCTTTAGTGAACTCAATAAAGAACCGGTTAGCCAAACCATTAGTAATGGTTGGGCTGCAATGGAAGAACATTATTTTATCAGTGCGTGGATTCCTGATCCTCAGCAAAACTTTAATTATTCCAGCCAGAGTTTAAGCGATAATACCGTCTTGGTTAATCTAATCAGCAATAACTTAACGGTAGCGCCGGGGCAAAGTTGGCAGACCCGTGCCAATTTATATACCGGACCTTCGATTGCCAGTTTATTAAAGCCGCTGGCGCCAGGTTTAGATTTAACCGTCGATTATGGTTTTTTATGGTTTATCAGTGGCTTATTGTTTTGGTTGATGCAGCGCATTTATGATGTCGTCGGTAATTGGGGTGTGGCGATTATTTTAGTGACGGTGCTGATTAAACTGTGTTTTTATAAATTATCCGCGATCAGTTTTCGTTCCATGGCGGCGATGCGTGGTTTGCAGCCGCAAATAACCGCGTTGAAAGAGCGTTTTGGTGATGACCGCCAAAAGTTGGGTCAAGCGACCATGGAATTGTATAAAAAAGAAAAAGTCAATCCGATGGGGGGTTGTTTGCCGATGATTGTGCAAATTCCTGTGTTTATCGCATTGTATTGGGTCTTGGTAGAAAGTGTGCAATTACGCTTAGCACCTTTTGTATTGTGGATTCACGATTTAGCAGCCCCTGATCCTTATTATGTATTGCCAATTTTGATGGGTGCATCGATGTTCATTCAGCAAAAGTTGAGTCCGCCACCACCGGATCCCATGCAAGCGAAAATGATGATGTTATTGCCGATTATCTTTACGGTGTTTTTCTTGAATTTCCCCGCCGGTTTAGTGATTTACTGGGTGGTGAATAATTCTTTATCTATCATTCAACAATTATTCATCACTAAAATGTATCAACGTGATGTGGCAAAACGGCGCAAATAAAACATGCGTCAAGCCTTTTGGTTAGCGTGTTGCCCTTTAATCCCTCCAGCGTGGCTTGAACTATGCTGGGGGGATTTGCAGTTAGATTCGCGCCAAATAGCGTCGGGCGATATCTTTATCGCGTTGCCAGGTGCCACGCACGATGGACGGACTTTTATTGATCAAGCATTGCAACAAGGCGCTATTGCCATTATTCAAGCAGGTGCTGTCAATGCTTGGCATGAACAACGCGGCATACTGTATGTCACGGTGCCAGACTTAGCGCAGCGTTTAGGTGCGCTTGCCTCAAGTTATTATCATTATCCTTCGCAACACTTACAGATTCATGCCATTACCGGCACCAATGGCAAAACTTCGTGCAGTCATTTTTTAGCGCAAGCTTTAACGCTATTGGGTTTTAAAACAGCCGTGATTGGCACGCTCGGTTCAGGCCAGTTGGGTCAGTTAAGTCCTTTGCTCAATACCACGCCGGATGCAGTCACCCTGCAGCGGTTATTAGCGGCTTTTGTGGCTCAAGGCATTCGTCATGTGACACTCGAAGCCTCTTCTATCGCTTTGGTTCAAGGGCGTTTGCAAGGCTGCCACATTGCGTCGGCGATCTTGACGAATTTGACCCGTGATCATTTGGATTACCATGGTGATATGGAAACCTATGGGCAAGCTAAAGCTTTATTATTTGCTGAGCCTGGTTTGCAACGCGTTATTCTCAATGCCGATGATCCTTTTCATCGTCGGTGTGAAGCGGTTGTCTTACCCATGGTGACAATACGGCATTATGCCGTCACGAATTCAGCGGCAACTTTAACGGCTCAGGTATGGCCTCGAGGGGTAACGTCGAGTGGGTTGTCGATGCACTTGGTTTATCAAGGGCAACGCATCGTCTTACACAGTGCTTTAATGGGGGCGTTTAATGTTTATAATGTCTTGGCCGTGGCTGTGACATTGTTAGATATGGGGGTGAATTTTGCCGATTTAGCTAGATTATTAGCGCCACTTGCGCCGGTCGCCGGCCGTTTGCAAAGCGTGACTTATCCAGATAAGCCTTTGGTCGTCGTGGATTACGCCCATACCCCGGCAGCGTTAGCTGAAGCATTGGATAGTGTGAGACCCTATGTGCGAGGAGTTTTATGGTGTGTTTTTGGCTGTGGTGGCAATCGTGATGTCGGTAAACGTTCTCAGATGGGTAAACTGGCGGCGAGTAAAGCCGATAAACTGGTACTCACGGATGATAATCCTCGCTTCGAAGCATCGGATGTTATTTTAGCCGCTATCGAAAGTGGCATTCCAAACGGTAAGGATTATCGGATTATTGCCGATCGTAAGCAAGCCATCGCTTATGCGATCACGCATGCAGATAGCGGTGATGTGATTTTATTGGCTGGTAAAGGCCATGAAAATAGCCAACAAATTGGCGCAGTGCATCATCCTTTTGATGATGTTTTGGTCGCTAAAGAATATTTAAGGTGAAGAATCCTATGCAAGGTTTATTGGTGATGACCGCTTGTCCTGATCAAGATATTGCGCGGTCCATTGCGAAGCAATTGGTTTTGGAAAGATTGGCTGCGTGTGTGAATATTATTCCAGGGGTGCAATCGATTTATCGGTGGTTTGATGCGATTGAAGAAACACGGGAAGTGATTTTATTGATTAAATCCACGGCAGACAATTATGCGCTATTGGAAGCGGCTATTTTGCGTTTGCACCCGTATCAAGTACCGGAAGTGTTAGCAGTACCTATCGCGCAAGCCTCTTCAGCTTATGTTACGTGGTTATCAAATGCCTGTTTGACATTATAATCATCGATTTATGAAGCATTTATCCTATTGTTAACCACGTTAATCCTTTGTGCCATGTCATGAAAAATTTCTTTATCGCCGCCTTTATTTTTATATCCGGGTTATTTACCAGCGTTGCCTATGCGGGTAATCCATTACCCGTTAATCAAGCCTTTCAATTAACGAGCACGATTCAAGATGCTACGCATTTGCAGTTAAGGTGGCAAATTGCGCCAGACTATCACTTGTATAGCGATGCGTTTAAAATCACCGTGCTTAATCCACACCAGGTTAACTTAGCGGACTGGCAATTACCTGATGGTACACCAGCTTATGATCCTGAGCGCGGTCATTATTTAGAATACCGTGATCGATTGGTATTACCGTTAAGTGTCGTGAATGGCACTACGGCGCATTTGCAGTTACAAGTATCGTATCAAGGGTGTGCTGATGCAGGTTTTTGTTATCCACCGCAAACCCAGATTATTGATGTTGGGGCAATAGATGCTGGAGCTGCACCTAGCTTTGTTAAAAATGACACTTCAAAAATCGGTTCTTTACTAGCCCATCAATCCTTATTGGGAATTTTAAGTGCTTTTTTTGGTTTTGGGTTATTGTTAGCGTTTACCCCTTGCATTTTTCCGATGGTGCCGATTTTATCGAGCATCATTGTCGGTCATGGTTCACGCTTATCGACGTTAAAAGCCTTTAGTTTATCGCTCGTCTACGTGTTGGCAAGTGCGGTTACTTATGCGATTGCCGGTGCGATTGCCGGTTTAGCCGGTAATCGCTGGCAAAACACGTTACAAAATCCGGTGGTTTTGGGTGGTTTTGGGCTCGTGATGGTGCTATTGGCATTATCGTTGTTTGGCTTTTATGAATTGCAATTGCCGCATAGTTGGCAACAAAAACTTCATCGCGTCAATCATCAACAGCCAGGTGGCAATTATTTAAGTGCCTTGATCATGGGGGTGTTATCGAGTTTGGTGATTTCTCCCTGTGTTAGCGCTCCTCTGGTGGGTGCTCTGGCTTATATTGGTCAGACAGGTAGCGCTTGGTTGGGAGGTTCGGCGCTATTGATGATGGGGCTTGGCATGGGTTTTCCTTTGTTGATTGTCGGTACATCAGCAGGAAAATGGTTGCCTAAAGCCGGCGCCTGGATGGACAATGTGAAAGCCGTGTTTGGCGTCGGCTTGTTGTGGCTGGCGATTGAATTATGGAGCCGCGTTTTACCGGAAATTTTCAGTTTGGGTTTATGGGGCGTATTTAGCCTAGTTGTTGGTGTTTACTTAGGGGCTTTTGAACATGCGCGTTACGGTTGGCAACGTTTATGGAAGGCATTAGGCTTGGCGCTAACCTTATATGGCGCTTGTGCATTGATCGGCGCCTTAAGTGGCAATAGTAATCCATTCAATCCGTTGCTGACGGGCAAGGCGGCTTCAGGGACAGAGCTTACAAATGACCCATGGCATGTAGTGAATTCACCTGCAGCATTAGCCAGTGCTTTGGCAAGCGCTAAGGCTCAGCGGCAACCGGTTTTGCTGGATTTTTATGCCACGTGGTGTGTGTCTTGCCAAGCCATGCAACGTGAGGTATTTGCATTACCAGCGGTGAAAACGGCAGTGCAAAGCGCCGGTTTAATGTTAATTCGTGTCGATGTGACGGAGCAAACTGCAGCGATAGTCGCCTTACAAAAAGTTTATGGTGTAATAGCGCCGCCGACCTTAGTTTTCATCGATCGTCAAGGGCAGGTAATCATGAATCGAACCTTGGTGGGTGAGCAAAGGGTGGCAGATTTCTTGAACACGGTGCAAAGCTTGCCGATTTAATCAATGTGATGAGGATAGGTTGATGAAATGGACTTTAGGTTGCTTAATCATTAGCGGTGTTTTTTTTAGTTTAAATGCTAATGCCCAAGTGCTGGATAGCCAGGGAAACAGGGATTTTCCATGTTTAAATAAGTGTCAAGCCGCTGACGCTGCCAATACGCTAGATTATTGTCAGCAGCGTTGTGCTTATCAAAAGACTGTGGCGACAAAGCTACCATCAACGATCAATAGTGCTTGCGCCAGGACTTGTCTGGACAGTGGCAATGCTTACCCTCTATGTCAAGCTCAGTGTGTGACTTCTAAGCCGAGTGCTAATGTTGATGCCAGCGCACCAAACCGTTATCAAGAAACCCGTTGCCAGCACAATTGTTTGGCGAATGGTATAAATGTCATTGCGTGTCAACAACGCTGTTCTTACCAAACGTCACTATGAAAATACGTAACTATCGTTGGGCGTTGCTGGCAGGGTTGTTGGTGAGTTCGTTGCTTTATGCAGCAGAATGGAGCTATACCGGGGCTACTGGACCCATGCATTGGGCGCAACTGGAGCCAAGCTTTAAACACTGTGCCGCAGGTGCAGAGCAATCACCCATCGATATTCCCGCGTTGATCGCTACGAAAAACGTGCCGCCGTTAAAGTTGCGTTACAATTTTACCCATCAAGTCCTTTACGAACGCTATGTTCATGGCGCCATTGAAATTTTATTGGCTAAACCCCGTGAGCAAAATACGTTAACGTGGCAGCGGAAAACTTATCAGTTAGTGCAATTTCATTTCCATAGCCCTTCTGAAAATCATTTGGCAGGGAAAGTATTTCCGATGGAAGGACATTTTGTTCATCAAGCAGCGGATGGATCACTCGCCGTGGTAGGAGTATTTTTTAATATAGGCCGCGCCAATCCCTCGATAGCTCAAATCTTAGCAGCACGGCCTTTAACCTCAAAAAACGTTAATATTTTAGCTGAGCAAAATTTTATGGTTCAAGCCTTATTACCCGCTGAACGTGTTTTTTATGCTTTTAAAGGTTCGCTGACCACCCCACCTTGTTCTGAGGGGGTGCAATGGTTTTTGATGCAACACCCGGTGGAATTATCAGCACAACAATGGGCACAATTGAAACAAGCGCTGCCGATTAGTAACGCGCGACCCATTCAAAATAGGCACGGGCGGGCTATTTTGTTAAACACCCTCTAGGAATTAAGCGCGCTTAAGTCATGTGTAGACTACTGACATCAAAGTCAGTATTTATGATGGTCTTTCTGGATGGGATGTTTTAGAATTCGGTGAGAGGGGGTGTGTATTTCAGCCATGTCGAAAGAGAAATACGGAAAATGATTAAATGCATTCGCAGGCAACAGGGTTTTACCTTAATGGAATTAATGATAACCGTGGTTATCATGGGTATTTTGGCAGCTATGGCGATTCCTTCTTATCTCAATTATACGAAAAAAGCGCATTTTTCTGAATTAATGGCTGCCACAGGGCCTGTGACTATCGGGGTTGGTATTTGTTATGGTGATCTTGGTACTTTAACGGGTTGTACGAATGGTAGTCATAATGTTCCTGCAGATATTACCGCACCGATCGGTGCGGTAGCGAGTTTAACGACACGCGATGGGGTGATTACGGTGACGCCAGTGGCGCAAAATGGGCTTTTAGCCACGGATACGCTTATTTTGACGCCCACAGCTGCCGCCAACGGTACCTTGACGTGGGTGAAAGGCGGTGGGTGTGTGACAGCAGGACTTTGTTAAAGCCCATCTTTTAAAAGATGGGCTTGGCGGCTGCCAGAGCTGTAGGTTTTAAAAGACAGAGTGCTTAAAAAAGAGTTAAGTGATGATAAAAAAATATTTTTTATTGCCGTTGGCAGGCTTTGTTGCAAGCTTTGCTTACAGTCAATCTCTTTATGTGACGACAAACGTCGATGGCTCAAACATTTTTACCGATACCCCATTAGTTAATAGCGTGCTTTATACGTCGATGAACAATCCTATCAGTAGCTTTAATGGTGTGAATGCTGCCAATAGCCCCGCAGCGGCGATCAATACGACGGTTGCTGTGAGTAATCAACCTGTAAGTGCTTATGCGGCAATAACCATTACGCAACCCGCCGATCAAGCCACCTTTCACAATCAAACACCGATCAGCGTTATCGTGCTTACGCAGCCTGATTTAAAAGCGGGTGAGCAAGTGCAATTAATGCTGGATGGGGTTGCCTATGGTTTACCGCAACGTAGCTTGAATTTCAGTTTAATGGATTTAGCGCGCGGTAAACACCAATTGCAAGCTGTGATTATCGATAAAGACGGCAATAGCTTAAAAAACAGTGCCCCGATTACGTTTTTCAAGCAGCAAGCCAGTCTATTATGACCTGTGTGGTTATAGCCATTGCTGGATTATTGAAGCCTGAGTACGGCAGTGTTGCCGAGGCAATCGATCATTATGGCTATGATTGACAGGGAGCGACAAGCAGCGCCTGATTTATCGTAAGTTAACTTAGATTGCCTGTTTGAGGATACAATTGGCTGTTAGTGGCACTGTTGGTCGCAGGTTGGGTGGTAGATGATGCCCAATTGCGGCCGCCATCGGTACTCCAATAACTCAGCGGAATAATGCTGCCGGCGCTGGTATAAAAGCCGGTCGCTGAACATTGCGGACCTGCGCCGAGACAAAACACATTCATCAATTGGGGACTTGCGCCTGTCGGCTGGGTAAGGCCATTTTTACTCCACGTCGCTCCTGAATTGGTACTGTAATAACTTAATGCTTGATTATTATCGTTATAGCCCACAGCTGAGCAAAACAAACCATCACTGCCGCAAGAGACACTGGTTAAGTTATCATTATGGCTATCAGCAAGCGGTTGAGTGGTGGCTAAAATCCACGTGTTACCGCCATCTGTGCTCGTATAAGCTGATGGAGTATTGAGATTAGTGTTATTCGCGAAGTAATTACCAACGGCGGTGCAAATTAACCCCGTTGCACTATCACACGCCACCGATGTCAAGATGCTCGGTTGAGAAGTGGTTTGCGCTGGTGGCAACGTCGTTGCTAAGGCCCAATCTTGCCCACCATTGGTGGTTAGATAACTCAAAGGCACGATTTGATTATTAGCATTGGTGTAATTACCTACAGCCGAACATTGCTGTCCGGTTTGATTACACGCAATACCATACAAATAAGCATTGCCAGTAGGCGCACCACTATTTTGTGGGACAGGAATAGCGTTGGATTGTGTCCAACGAGAACCCCCATCGGTAGTGTAATAACTCAAAGGGATAGCAAAATTTGTTGTGGTATTATCAAACCAGGAGCCAACCGCATTGCAAACCATCCCGGCACTATCACAAGCAACACCATTGAGGGAATTATTGCTATCTAGGGTCGGCGGTGCACCAGTAGGTGCCTGCCAGTTAATGCCACCATCGGTGCTGTAAGCTGTCAGCGGCCCTGTGCCGGGAGAGCCTGGATAACTAAAATTCCCCACTGTCACACATTGCAAACCATTGACGTCACATGCTGACCCCAACAATTGATTGACACTGCCGGTAATATTTGCAGCGGGTGCAGGTAGGGTAGTTGACAGGGCCCAGTGGTCGCCATTATCGGCACTGCTATAACTTAAAGGGAATGTATCGCCGCTGGTATTATCGACATAAGAACCCACAGTAATACGCCCTTGCATGACAGCGACCGGTAATATCGGATCGCTACTCACACAATTACCTGACATTGACACGCAGTTAAGATTAAAACTGGGGTTTGTACCACTGGGGTAAAGCGTAGTGCCATTGTTGGGATTAAAGAAATTAAGAGGGCTTGCAGCGGTCACGGTATCAAACGCGGTCAACTGCACGCAGGCAATGTCAGCCAGTGTTAGATGAAGCCCTATCGCTTCATTGTAGGCTGCAACAGGATTGATATGGAGGTAATAACCAGCTTCAAAGCTTAATGCACCGGTACTGATCGTCATATTGCCAAAATTAGTGCCAGTGCAACTACCCTTTGACATCGGACCACCGTAAAGGTTCATTTGAACAGCATTAATGGTTTGGGTGCCTAGACCACTATTTTGGATTTGACCTGCATGGATCCCAGTGTATTGGGTTGGAGAAGGACCAGACGCGAATAGCGTTTGGTGATCGAGCAAAGGGCTAGCGACCACTAAGCTGGGCGATAACAGACTGATACGCAATAGCCAGCGAAGACCGTGATGGCTGATCATGTTAAAAAATCCTTTTTTTGAGGTGCGATCCTAGCGGGTCACGATAATGGTCCGGTGCCAGCATCCGCTTCGAGAAGGCACGTATCACCGGTTCAGTTAAATCAACCGGTAAACAAGCCAACGTAGGCACACGCCACGTTAATTTGACAGAAGTGGGTGTGGGTTCAATTGTGCATAATGCTGATCCTGGCACGTTTAATCCTTAATGGGCGATATGCGAAGTACAATTCTAGCATATCCATTCAGTATGCGCCGCGCGGGAAACTCGAGCTAGGGTCTTCGCTGCGTCTTTCTGTTGGGCATCGGTTTAAGTCAGTTAAAAGCGTCTTTATTTACTGCTACACAATAAGCGGTGGCTTTTTCGATGATGCGATCATTCACCAAGCGCTGTAAATGTTGATCGAGGGTTTGCATGCCGATATTGGCACTGGTTTGAATAGCAGAATACATTTGGGCTGTTTTATCTTCACGAATTAAATTACGAATCGCTGGAGTGCAGCGCATGATTTCAAATGCCCCCACGCGACCACCGGTGCTTTTTTTGAGTAACGATTGGCAAATGACAGCTTGTAAGGATTCTGATAATAGACTGCGGACCATGGGTTTTTCATCACCGGGAAACACATCGATAATCCGATGGATGGTTTTTGCCGCCGATGAAGTATGCAGCGTGCCAAAGACTAAGTGACCGGTTTCAGCAGCGGTCAGTGCTAAACGAATCGTTGCCAAATCACGTAATTCGCCGACTAACATAATATCCGGATCTTCCCGTAAGGCTGAACGTAAGGCTTCGTTAAAGCTGAAGGTATCGCGATGCACTTCGCGTTGATGCAGTAAACTTTTTTTACTGGTGTGGGTGAATTCAATCGGGTCTTCGATCGTCAAGATATGATAGGGTTTATGGTCATTAATATAATCAATGATCGCTGCCAGGGTAGTGCTTTTGCCAGAACCGGTGGGTCCGGTGATTAAAATTAAACCTGACTTAGCATCGACAATGTCTTTAAAAATAGTCGGTAGTTGTAAAGTGGTCATGCTGGGAATAATGGCTGGAATCGTGCGAAATACCGCTGCAAAACCGCGCGCTTGGTGAAAAGCATTGATGCGAAAACGCGCTACCTCTTCAAGCGCAAACGAGAAATCGAGTTCCAATTGCATGGTGAATTTTTTTAATTGTAAATCCGTCATCACTTCATGAAAAATGGCTACTGCCATGGCTTGATCTAACACAGGGTACGCGGTTTTAAGTAAATCGCCATCGATGCGTAGCATAGGTGGCATGCCAACGGATAAGTGTAAATCGGAAGCTTTCTTGTTGAGGCTATGTGATAATAATTCTTTGATAGTCAGCATTTATTTTGATCCTGATTAAAGAATAACCAGTAAATAAGCGTCGGGTGAAATCCTTGGTGCAAAAAAAATTGACTTAAAGAGTAAAGTGAGCAAATGCTTGGGAATCGCAGGTTAGCAGCAATAATATGCCAGCTAAACTCAAAAAAAAGCCAAATGGTAAGGCAGATTTTAGGGTGGCACGTCCTTTGAGTATTAAACCACAACCAACGAGCGTAGCGCTAACTGCAGCGATGAGTAATATCGGTAACAAGCGCTGCCAGCCAAAACAAGCACCTAGGGCAGCAAAAAATTTCCAATCCCCTTGGCCGATCCCATGGTGGTTACGCCATAAATAATAAAGACTATCGATTAAGGCGAGGCTGAAATAACCGGCAAGCGTACCGATGACTGCGGCGCTGAAAGAGGTAAAGAGGGTGAAATAATTAAGACTTAAGCCAACGATGATTAAACTCAAGGTGAGTGCATTCGGTAAGATCAAATATTGGTAATCGAGCACTGCCAGTGGCAGCAGCCACCAACAGATAATCGTAGCCCCTAGTGTTAGGGCTGTCAAACCATGCTGCAAGAAAATAACGGTGGTTAAGCAAGCGGTGCTAAGTTCCATGGCTGGATAAAGCCAGGTAATTGATTGTTGGCAATGGCGACAATGGCCTTTATTCAAGCAAAAACTCACTACGGGGATAGTGTCATACCAAGCAATAGGATGGCGACAGCGAGGGCAAAAAGAGCGTGACAATAGTAAATGAATGGTAGCTGGACGTTTGATACACGTTAGCTTGATCGCTAAACGGTAACAAACCATCGTGAGAAAGCTACCGATAATGAGGCCGATGAGGCCGCTCAATGTTATTAACACACCGATCGGTAAATTGTGCAGTAACCGCGCCATTTCATGCATAGGACCCCCACTTTTGGCAAAAAAAAGCCCGTATTTCCCAATACGAGCTTTTTTAAAGGGTCATCCTTGAGGTTCCGATTTAACAAATCCTTATCAAAGCCGGTAACAAATGATAATCAGGCATCCTACCTGATTCGAAATTCCTTTTCGACGCATCCTTGCAACACTTCCTTAGCGACCATAATAGGCTGAGGACAATCGGCAAACAAGACATTCATCGTACTATTCGGTGTAACTTAGCCTGGGCTTATGCTAAAGAAGTAGCCGATGATGACGAAATTTTTTTCTTAACCACTTGTTTAATTAACAGATTTTTTAAACAACGCCGCTTTTTCCCGTTGCCAATCGCGATCTTTAGTAGCTTCACGTTTATCGTGTTGTTGCTTGCCGCGGCCTAAGCCTATTTGGCATTTAGCATTGCGACCTTTCCAATAAAGCGATAATGCCATGATGGTATAGCCTTTACGATCGGCCAAACCCATCATTTTATCGATTTCTTTTCGGTGCAGTAAGAGTTTACGGGTGCGCGTGGCATCGGGAATAAAATGGGTCGAAACAGTTTTTAACGGCGCGATCAACATGCCGATGATCAATGCTTCGCCATCTTTAAAAATAACATAGCTATCGGTTAATTGCGCTTTGCCAGCACGCAGACTTTTAACTTCCCAGCCTTGTAAACTGATGCCAGCTTCGATGCGCTCTTCAATGAAATAATCATAAGTAGCGCGTTTATTTTGCGCAATGGTACTATTCGATGCGCTGGGTTTTTTCGTCATGAGCAGTTACTGCTAAATAATAGGGTGGTGGGGTGGTTATTATAGTCTTGTTCGGTATTTTTGTCTTTGGCTATCTATTCATACCCCCTGAACCTGCACCCACGCAGAAGTTTTCCGCGCGGCACGTGCAAAAGGGCTACCGTGTAAGGGGGGTAACGCCGTGACTTTTTTAGAGCCCCTTCCTATTCACTTTGATGACATGGGGAATGCGTTCCAGTTCAGTGAGTAAGGCTTCGACATTATGTAAATAACTGATCAGCAGTGTTAAGGTTAAATGGGCGTGATGATCGCTAGTGCTGACGCGCACTTGCATCTCGACGACATTGATTTTGTGATGACCAATGACGGTGGTAATGTCGCGGGTAAGGCCCGAGCGATCATGGGCTTCGATCAATAAACTCAAGGGGTATTGCTCGGTTTTTTTACCCCAAAAGACGTGAATCACTTGCGCTGGATGCTGGTGACTATTGTCAATGAATACCGCACAGTCTTGTCGATGAATCATCACGCCTTGTCGTAAACTAATATAACCGACGATAGGGTCGCCTGGCACTGGCGTGCAACACTTAGCTGGATGACTCAATAAGTTGCCAACGCCTTCGATGACAATGCCGCTGTCAGGGGTTTTCCAGATTTTTGTTTCAGTGCTTTTTGTAGAACATTTACTGTCTTGGTGCAATAACAGCGTTTGTAAGCGTGAAGTTAATTGCGTGGGTTTTAACGTGCCGGCACCCAAAGCTGCATACCAATCATTGACACTGAAAAAATTAAAACCTTTAGCCAATGTTTCTTGATTAAGATCGCTTAAATGGACGCGTTTTAATTCACGCTCAACGATACTCTTACCGGCACTGACATGTTGATCAAAATCTTGGGCTTTAAACCAAGTTAAAATTTTACTGCGGGCACGCGCTGTAGTGACATAACCTAAATGGCTATTTAACCAATCACGACTGGGTTGCAATGGCTTCCCGGTAATAATATCGAGACGATCACCCATTTTTAAAGGGGTTGTCAATGGCACGATATGATCATTGATTTTAGCGCCTCGGCACCGATGACCAACATTGGTGTGGATATAATAGGCAAAATCTAGCGGGGTGGAGCCGATCGGTAAATCGACGATATCGCCTTGTGGTGTGAAGACATAAATGCGATCAGCCAATACGGGTTGATTTTTATTGTGAACGGCTTCGACTTCACCTTGCCAGGATAATAATTCACGCAACCAAGCGATTTTTGCTTCATAGCTTTGATTGCTAGCCCCACCTTCTTTATAGCGCCAATGGGCTGCCACCCCTAATTCCGCTAATTGATGCATCTCGTGGGTGCGTAATTGAATTTCAACGGGATGACCGCCGGGGCCAATGACGGCGGTGTGAATCGATTGATACCCATTGGCTTTCGGTTGAGCGATATAATCGTCAAATTCGGCTTCGATCATCACAAACTGTTGTTGCACTAAATCGAGTACTTGGTAACAAGCTTCGATATTGGGCAATAAAATACGAAAAGCATGGATGTCGAATAAATCTTTGACGCTCAATTGTTTGCGAGAAATTTTGCGGTGAATACTGTAAATGTGTTTGGCGCGACCGGAGACTTCACCTGTTGGAATGCGGGCGTGGCCAACTAACGCTTCGAGTTGTTTTTTTAAATTGAAGATATAAGCATCGCGTTCGATGCGTTTAAAGTCTAATTGTTTGGCGATATCTTTATAAGCTGCAGGATCCGTGGCGCGAAACGCTAAATCTTCCAATTCCCATTTTAATTGACCCAAGCCTAAACGATTCGCCAGGGGTGCATAAATACTTAAAATTTCCGCCCCTAGACGTTGTTGTTGAAGGATTTCTAAGCTTGGTGAAGTCCTTAAAGCGTGCAAGCGTTCGACTAACTTTAAGAGGACCACGCGCAAATCAGTGGCCATTGCCAACAGCATTTTGCGGCACTTTTCAATTTGTCCTGGGCTTTTTTCAAAGGTGGAATGCAAGACACTAACCGCATCCATCCGCTGTGCCCCTTTTAATAAGTGACTGACAGCAACGCCAAATAAGGCATTTAATTCACCAAAGTCGAGCTCACCGTAAGCCCACGCAGGGTATAAGAGTGCTGCTGCGAGTAAGGGTGCATCGGCTTTTAGCATCAGTAAACTATCGGCCATACTGACGCCTTGTTGCCAACAAGAAATGCCGCCTAAGCCAGGTAGCTCGAGGCCGACAGCTTCGGCATAGATGGCGGCTTCCGTTAACGCATAGTCTGTTTGTAATTCTGCTGGCAACGCTTTAAGCCAAGTCATCGCATCGATTTGATTCACACCTTGCCACAGCGGTTTGGTGGTTAATTTGACCATGAAAGAATACCTAAAGCACTAAGAAAAAGGTTTAACAATAACGCAACAGACTATGCCTATCAATAATAGGGTCGGGATTTCATTAAACCAGCGGTAAAAAAGTGCCGAATGACGATTGTTATCGTGGTTAAATTGCCACCACAGCCAACCACAATACGCATGAAATAACATCAACAGATAGACTAAGGCTAATTTAACCATCATCCAAGGGGTATGCAGATAATAATCCCAATTAGCGTGTAGCAAAAAGAAGCCAAAGATTAACGTAGCAAACATCGCTGGCATCATGATGCCAAAATACAAGCGCCGTTCCATGATTTTAAAGCGACCACTTTCTCTGCTATCGGTGATCGTGGCGTGATAGACAAATAGCCGCGGCAAATAAAATAAGCCGGCAAACCAAGCGACCATCGCGATAATATGAAAAGCTTTAAGCCATAGCATCATAGTGTGTGCCAACATTAACTTAAATACATGCCACCATTGACATGCAAGGTTTGACCGGTGATATAGCTACTTTCTTTAGAGGCTAAAAATAATGCTGTATGAGCGATATCCGCGGGAGTTCCTAAACGATTGCTAGGGATTTTAGCGATAATATTGTGTGCTTGTGCTTCGGTTAAATGGTTGGTCATATCCGTTTCGATGAAACCGGGGGCAATGGCATTAACGGTGATGTTACGCGATGCAATTTCAAGTGCTAAGGCTTTGGTGAAACCGATCATCCCCGCTTTAGCCGCTACGTAATTGACTTGGCCTGGGTTACCCATGACGCCAACAATAGAGGCAATATTAATGATGCGGCCATAACGGGCTTTTAACATCGGTTTAATCACCAGTTTGGTTAAATGATACAATGCATTTAGATTAGTATTAATCACCTCATCCCATTCTTCATCTTTCATACGTAAAAATAAATTATCTCGGGTAATGCCGGCATTGTTAATTAAAATACTCGGGTGACCGTAGTCGCTAACAATACGGTCAAATACAGTTTGGCGTGCCACAGCATCAGTGACATTCAGGCAAATGCCACAACCTAAGGTATTATTTTGTTGGAATAACGCACTGATGTTGTCAGCACCTTGTTCAGTGGTGGCAGTGCCGATAACGGTAGCGCCTTGGGCTGCAAAATGCGCGGCAATAGCCGCTCCAATACCACGACTAGCGCCTGTGATGAATACTACCTGACCGGTGAAAGGCATGGGGTGCGTCCTGTGTTTTAAAAGTGGAAAGTAGTCAATTATATACTGTAGATTCACGTTAAGGGCAAAGTATAGGTTTGCCATCGGGACCTATTAAGCGTCCTTGTGCGTTACGTTGGGTTAATAAGCGTGTTCGACCGGTGACATTGATGACCAGAGCTCTGCTGACGTGTGGATCTGTATTGATGGGGCAATAGTAAAAAATACCATTATCATGGTTTAGCAAGCCATGTTGATCAAAAGTAAGCAGGTGGTTATTACCAAAATGGCGCCAATATAAATGGGCTTGTTGAAGCTTTAATGGCACATGTTCGTGAATATCGGTATCTAATGAAGGTTGGTCAGTGCCTTGGCTATTGGTAAACAGAATTAAGCTATCACGCCATGCTTGTTGGCACGTGTGTTGATCAAAGCTGGGGCAGAGGCTTACCGGTATTTGCTTTAAAATAGCGAAACTTTGGGCGGCGTGAATCGCTTGTTCTAAAGTCTGAATAGCTAAGTCGGCTTGCCGATGTTGTTGATAGTGCCGCCAACTAGGAATGAACAATAAGCTGAGAATGCTCATTAGCATAATAGCAAGCGATAGCTCAATAAGACTAAACGCATGATTCGCCACACTACGCAGCTGCTTTAAAAATCAAAGAGATCGACCGCGTTGGTAGTGGTGGCTTGATCTCGTAAACGGTTAATTTTTTGATAAAGCGTGATTTCTGCTTGTTGCGATGCCGATTTTTCAGGATATTGACGGTCAAATTCTGTCAAAAATACATCGGTTTCGCTGCGGTAATTTTTTTCATGTTTAGGAAAAAGCATCATAATGACCCATGGGTGGCAAAATCGTTGGAGGATGTCATTATAAAGAGTAAACACAGGATTCACCAGGTATTGGCTAAATTAATGAGTGCTTTGTTTTAACGGGGGTTTTAAGGTATCCTTTTGGTATTTATCCAGCACCTACCATCTTAAGAGCAATGCTTGTGATTCGATCTTTTATTACCTTTCGCCTATTAAGTTTATTGAGTCTGTTCCTGTGCGTGAGTTTCAGTAGTGCAGCAGCGCATGGAGACATTACGCCACCAACCGTTAGCAAATCCATGGTGTTAGCCGTAGCCCCGACACCGTTGATGAATGATTTGAAAGCGGCGGAATTACAATATGCTGCCACCCAACTAGATGTCAATAATGCTAATTTATCGCTGACTCAAGTCAAACAAGTCATTCATAACGCGATAAAGATTTTACAAACGTATCAAGAGCAACAACAAGAATTGCAATTTTTTGCGGCATCAGCATTTACGCGAGCACGGCAAGTTGCCTTAGCTGAAAAAATAGTTAATCAGAAATCCGTATTAATCATCAACCAACAACGGCAAACGATTTTATTAAAGACTTTAAAAATTTTAACGAAACAATTAACGGAAGAAAAAACTCAACTATCGATATTAAGTAATTCAGTTAAACAACAGCAAAAATTTTTGCAACAAGGGAATATTGAAAAACAAGTACGTGAATTAAATAAAGAACAAAATTATTGGTTAAATAATATCGTTACTTTAAATAAGCGTATTGATGCAGTTTTAAAAAACCCTAAAGCGAATCAAGATAATCACTATCAAGAATTAATCAAAGAATTATTTGTCGCTCAAGAAAATAGTAATTTATTGCAAATTCAAATTACGTTGACGCATGATCGAACACAATTAGCCACCATTAAACCTGAAGAGGTCGATGAAAATTTATCTGTGACGGATTTAAATCAAGAACGTCAAGATTTAGATGATTTGCTCGAACAATTGAGTCAAACAAAACAATTGATCAGCAGCAAATTGGAGTTATTAAAGCAGCGGCAAACGATTTTAACCACGCAAGGCTTAAATGATCCTGATACTGAACACGTGTTGATAGCCATTTCAAAGCGTTATCAACAATATCAAATCGAAGTCAGTCAATTAGTTCAAGTGATTAATGATCAAAAAATAGCCAACACAGCGCATTTAACAAAAGCATTGGCGCGTCGTCAAGGTTTACCGGGTTTTAGTTTATTTAAATGGTATTCCTTAGGGCAAGGCTTTATTCAAATGGGGGTCATGAGTTATCAAGCAATAATAGGTGTGGCGAAAGAAATCAGTATCAATGCTAGCCAATTGTCTTGGTTTAAATATGGAAAATTAAGCATTTCTTTTCTAGCTTTCAGTTTTTTGAGTTATGGCTTAGCGATTTGGTTGCAAGATAAATGGCTTTTTTATCAGCAACACAATAAAGCATTAAGTGCTAAATTTTTTATTGGTATCATCGGTATTGTGCGTCGTCATTTGTATACTTTTACCGCTTTTGCATGGTTTATTTTAGCGTTAATAGAATTGCATATCAATGACCAGTGGTTTTATTTGCTGGCTTATTTGTTGCTCACTTACATGGTTTTCAGGTTGGCGTTTAGTGCCGCTAGGGTCGGCTTGTATGAAAATTTATCGAGCAATATCGGTGATGATGTAAAATTGTATTTCAGACTCTTTTGGGTGTTAGTATTTGGCTTCATTGTCACGGTGTGTTTAGTCTTGTCTCAGCAATTAAATGTCATTTATGAAATTCATGATTTTTTCAATCGTGCCTTCACATTTTTTATTTTAGTATTAGCATTGATGTTATTGAAAGCGTGGCAAGTGGTGCCGCAATTGATTATTCCTTATATCAATGCCAAGCATTTTTATTTGATTCGCGTCATTAAATTATTAGGGGTATTAATTCCTTTAATCATTTTATCGAATGCGTTAATTGGTATGGTTGGTTATGTGGAACTCGCTTGGACAATCAGTAAATACGAAGGTATTTTTGTCATGTTTGCAATTTCTTATTTAACCGGTAAGGGCTTATTAAATGAAGGCTTGATGTGGTTAGCGGATTTTTTTATTCGTCATTTGCGCAGTGGCTGGTTACTAACGGAAGCTTTATTAAAACCGACATCTAAATGGCTGCACATAGCTTTTTTCTTGGGCGTCACTTATCTGTTGCTTTACACGTACGGTATCACTCAACAAGATTTTTTTGCTGCCTGGTATTATCAAATGATGCATTTTACCTTACTGCGTTTTTCAACGACCAATATTACCCTTTGGGTATTATTGAAAGCGACTTTGGTGGCACTGGTGTTTATTTGGGCGGTGCATTGGTCGCGCGAATTTTGTTACCGGCGTTTGTATTTAACGATCAAAGATATTGGCGCCCGAAATAGCTTAGCGATTTTTACCCAATATGGCATTGTATTATTGGGGCTATTGGTGACGTTAAAAGTTTTACAAATCGATTTAACCGTACTCGCGTTTGTATTTTCTGGTTTTGCGATTGGCGTCGGTTTTGGTTTGCGGGATTTAGCCAATAATTTTGCTTGCGGTTTGTTATTATTGATCGAGCGGCCGATGCGACGCGGTGATACGGTATCGATCGGGGTGCACGAAGGCATCGTAGTACAAATTGGCATGCGGGCGATCACCTTGATTTCAGCGGATAATGGTGAAGTCGTAGTGCCTAATTCCGAAGCATTTAGTAAAATTTTCATCAATTGGACCCGCCAAGACGACGTGGTGCGTTGTGAAGCGATCGTCAAAGTGTCACGTGATGAAAATCCCACTTATTTACACGATGTGATTAAAGCAGCCGTCGTTGCTACCGATGGCGTCTTAGTTAAACCCGTGCCGGTTATTTTATTGAAAAGTTTACAAGACACGGTATTGGAATTTGAAGTGCGTTTTCATATCAATTATCGGATTCATGATTCACGCACTATGATGAAATCACGCGTCTTGTTTTCGATTTGGCAGAGTTTTGATGCGTTGGGTGTTAAAGCCCCTCACCCGCAACACGATATTCATATTAAAGAATTACCGAGTAGGGGGGTGGCAGCGAAATCGTAAAAAATGGCTGCGTTATAATCAAGGCAACAATTATCGCGCCTGAACTTTTTTACTTAACCTTTATTTGAAGGGTCTTTTGATAGCGGTTGCACAACAAGGTCCGAAGAATCACCACGGTAACACCGAGCATTTGCTGTAGAATCTATGGAGCGTATCGTGTCAGCCATTTTTGCAGGAGGACGACATGGGTAGCGCTCATGAGATTCTTTTGCTTTTAATAGCATATTTGGGTAATCGTTTGAACTATCATATGATGGAGCAATAATTTCAGGCAGTTTTTCTGCTAATTCAAACGCGGTAAATCCAGCGGTATTTTTTACAATGGTTATATTAGGGTCCATCTTTTGCAAAAGTAGTAGGGCGATATCTCGCTTATTGACTAATGCTTGCAGCGTTTTTCTGGGTGCTTTTAAAAGTTTATGCAAAGCCTTTCGCCTGTGGCTGGATCAATTTCATTGCAATCCACAGGCGCATGACCTGATTGTTTCCACCGATTTGTTTTAGTGATAGGCCCTGGATTTTTCATCACACCTTCCAGCAAGCCTTTTACCCTTTCAGCATCGCCGTTTTTTATGGCATCAAATAATTCACTCATAAGTGTCTCCTTTTAAAAAAAAATGGGTTTATGTTTAGCTGCTTGGGATTTTTTTTCTTATCCTTTTAAGGGTTTTTAAAAACTGTTAATCCATGCAGTTTATCAAATGCATGTTGTTGTTGAGGGTCTTTATCTTGGTGGTTATTGATCAACGAATGCAATAAACCATGATGATGAATGAGGGTGGCTGCAGGAGGCAGAGAAGCTATGCGTAATTCATGATTTAAGTGATTACGTGCCAGTTTAAGGGAATCATGGCTATTATGGTACTTTGGATTAGCCGTCATTGCGGCAATTTCAATAATAAGGGGTTCAGGTAAATTAAAGGTTTTTAATTTAGATAAAACGCTGACATTCTTTTCAATTTCTTGCTGGCTTTCTTGTTGAAGTCGAGCAATTCTTGCGTGTAAAGCGACCAAGGCTTCAGTGACGGTTGGCAAACCAAATATTTCGATATGCTGTGGAAATGCAGTTGCCAATAGAGTTAAATCGACTGCACTTTTGATTAAGCGTTGAAATTCAATGGCATTATCCAGTACCAGTGCTGCCAATTTATCATGGTGTTGTGGAAGCGCGCGTGCCAATAGAATTAAATCGACTGCACTTTTGATTAAGCGTTGAAATTCCTGAGGATTATCTAGGGCGTTTAATCGTTCTTGCTCGGTCATTTTAAGCCTCATTGAATGAATTTAGTGGTTGTTGATCATTATATGAGGCTTTACTTAACGTTTCATGAAGAAAAAAATAACGGGTTTAAGGTGAAGTGGCAGGGCCATCTTCAAGGGAACGTTGGCCAAAGGCCATAAAAAAATTAGCCCAGGGCAACGCCCTGGGTTAGATTACAAAACCATCACGCGCTGTAAGCGCACAAGAAAATCCCTTCCAAAGGTAAGTTTCATCGTTAAGTTGATGTAACAGCGCTCGCCATTCATCTTGAAAACTCTGCTTCAGATGATGATTTTTTTAACGGGTTCTGTCGCGCGACCCTGGGTTAACTTCTATAAGGCTTTCGGTCTTACTGACGGTCTGAATGCCTCCATTTTATGCTTTACAATTTCTTAAAGCGGTGATGTTCCATTTTCAGCGTTGCAATTGTAACGAGGTGGTTCTGTTACACCAAAGTTTCTAGCCACTCGGTGCCTTTAACGGCTTCATCCAGCGTTTTCAATGTTAACAAGAGAGGTTCCATCAAATGCAAAGGCCAGGCATTGGGCCCATCACTTAACGCTTTTGAAGGGTCTTGATGGGTTTCCATAAAAATGCCGGAGATACCAGTGGCAACGGCTGCGCGTGCGAGAGCGGGGATAAATTCGCGTTGGCCACCGGAGCTGGTGCCCATGCCGCCGGGTAATTGCACCGAATGGGTGGCATCATAAACCACAGGGCATTTTGTTTCACGCATAATAACTAAAGAACGCATGTCTGACACTAAATTGTTATAGCCAAAAGAAACGCCGCGTTCGCACACCATGATCTGTTCATTGCTTGTGCTGCGAGCTTTATGGACCACGTGTTGCATATCGCTGGGGGCTAAAAACTGGCCTTTTTTAATATTGACGGGTAAGCCGGTATTCATCACGCGTTGGATAAAATTGGTTTGACGGCATAAAAATGCCGGTGTTTGTAATACATCGACGACGCTCGCTACTTCATTCAAAGGGGTATCTTCATGAACATCGGTTAAGATCGGTACCTTAAGTTGGCGTTTGACTTCACTTAAAATACGCAAACCTTCTTCAAGGCCAGGACCTCGAAAACTCAAATGCGATGAACGGTTGGCTTTATCGAACGATGATTTATAAATAAAAGGAATCCCGAGTCGATCGGTGATCTCTTTCAATGTACCGGCTGTATCGATCGCAGATTGTTCACTTTCAATGACACAGGTGCCGGCGATTAAAAATAAAGGTTGGTTTAAACCAATGTTAAAGTGACACAGTTTCATGAGATTTCTCGTTAAAAGGTTTTGATGCATTGATCGATAAAAGCCCGGGCTTGTAAATCAATCCCGATAATAGTGTCAAAATCACTGGCTGCTTGAATAGGAATGGCATTCAGCGCTTCTCGGGTTAATTGTGCAATAGCAGTAAAAGGGATTTTGTGGCTTAAAAAAGCGGCTACCGCACGTTCATTGGCGGCATTGATAATATTGGCTGCAGTGCCGCCCAGTGTTAAAGCTTCATAACCTAATGAAAAGGCTGGATAGCGGATAGGATCAAGCGCTTTAAAGCTTAAGGTGCCAGCTTGTAGTAAATCTAAGGGTTTCACGCCACTGGCCATTCGTTCTGGCCATGCTAGGGCATTGGCAATAGGTATGCGCATGTCAGGCTCACCTAATTGTGCCAATAGCGAGCCATCGGTGTAAGCAACTAAGGAATGAATGATGCTTTGGGGGTGGATCACGACGTCTATTTCACCTGCGTTTAAACCAAATAAATAATGCGCTTCAATAACTTCCAGCGCTTTATTCATCATGGTGGCAGAATCAACGGTGATTTTTTTACCCATTTGCCAATTCGGATGCTGGCAAGCTGCCTCTGGCGTAATGCTTGCGAATTGCGCTAAGGGTAAATCACGAAACGTTCCGCCTGAAGCGGTTAATAGTATTTTTTCGACCCCTGCATGAGCGAGAAGGGGGTCGACTTTTAAGGCTGGAAATAAGCGCGGTGCTAAAAAACGTAAGGGCAAGCATTGAAAGATAGCATTGTGTTCACTGTCAATCGGCAATAACGTCGCTTTAGCTTCTTGTATTGCTTGCATCATGAGGTCGCCTGCCATGACCAAGGCTTCTTTGTTGGCTAACAGTACGCGTTTTCCTGCCTTTAGCGCGGCGTACGTGGGGGCGAGCCCCGCGGCACCGACAATGGCCGCCATCACGCAATCGACTGAGGGATCGGTGGCAATCTCGATGAGTGCTTGAGCTCCTTTTAACACTTGGGTGCGACAAGCTAGTGTTTGCAACAATGTTTTTAAACGAAGGGCGGTGTGTTCATCAGGGACTACTGCATAATGGGGCGAAAATTCATGGCACAGCGCGGCTAAAGCATCCACTTGATGATGACCGCTTAAAGCAAAAATGGGATAGCGTTCGGGTGTTAAGCGCACGATATTGAGTGTGCTGGCGCCGATCGAACCGGTGGCGCCGAGAATCGTTAAACGTTGATAGTTAGGGGTCATATGGTTTTATTCTATACGCGTAAGCGCTAAAAAGCCGCGCACAGTTTTAACATCACTAAACCAAAGCCAAAGATCGGGGCTGCCGCAAATAAGCTGTCGAGTCGATCCAATAAGCCGCCATGGCCTGGCAATAGGGTGCCACTGTCTTTGGTGCCACTCATGCGTTTAAGCATACTTTCAAACAAATCGCCATAAATAGCAAACGCTAGGGTAGCAAAATACACGAGCACATAAGCTAACCAACGATGCCACGTTAAGTGTAAATAAATACCTTGAATGATGACGACCAGTAAGACGGCATAACAAGCGCCTTTGACCCCTTGCCAAGTTTT
>CAISUE010000058.1 GCA_903888615.1 uncultured Gammaproteobacteria bacterium | reverse complement strand
CTCAACCGTGAAAACACTCAGCGCCGATGATAGTGTGGGGTTTCCCCATGTCAAAGTAGGTCATCGCCAGGCATTTATACCCAGACTCGCAAGAGTCTTTAAAAAATCCCCATGAATTTCGATTCTTGGGGATTTTTTTTTGCGCAGGATTTATTGTCCATTTTATCCTTTTCATAAAACTTAACATTCAATCAATTTTATATTACACTCAAGCTTTAGCAGTTTTTAATTCTAACTAGGGTGAGACGTTTATGGCCGGTGTACAGAAAGACAGAGAGCATGAAGCTGTTTATGATGATGACCATTTGCTGGTAATTGATGCGCCTGTCAAAGAAAGTATAAACTTAAGCACTACGACTAGCATTACCTATCCTGCTAGTCTTGATCCATTTAACACAACATTACGGCAACCACACCCATCTTTTAAACTTACCGTTAGCAACGAAGCTTACCAGCCACGACCAACACTTACTGATAAACTGCGAGCGAATACTAAACAACGCAAGGATTCTGAGTCAGCCATTCATTTTCAATCCGCGATGCCTATTGAACAGGTCGATGAAATTGTTGCTATGTTAAGTAAACCTAAGATGGCTACCGTTCCTTATAAAAACGAACCATTTGAAAGTGGTGGTAAAGAAATAGCACCTGAACTTATTATTGAATCTTATCGATCCTTAGTTAGTGCGTTGAATGCTTTTTATGCTGCTAATGAAAAAAACCCTTATAAAGAGCAACGTGATAAATTGGCTGTCTTGCAAGCAGCTTTAGAGCAAGCAAAAAAAAATAATGATTTAGTGCAGTATGCCAAGAGTTATCATGCCTTAAGTATTTATATTCAAAGTGAAAGTTATACTAAATTGCATGCTTCTATGGAATTGATGACCACTTACCAACAGACATATCTTTCACGGATAATGCGAGGCCCAAAATTTCATCAAGAAAATTATGATACAGCATTTAAAGAAATAGATGAAAATGTGAATAACAGAAAAAATATTGCCAGTATTAAAGGATTTTCTGCAGAAAAAGTGACTAAAACGCAGCAAGAAGAAAATCGACTAAAACAATTAGATGTAATAAAAAAACGTTATATGCAAGCGTTTGTTCCGAAAATAGTTGAAGCGTTGATAAAAGATTTTGCTTTAAATCCGGATCCAAATGGTAAAGCGTATCTTAAAAAATTTAATACTGAAATCACGTCGGCAACGACGGCAATTAGTAATAATGCCACTTCAGTATTTGCATTTGCTAAAATTCAAGCGGTGACCGATGCGCGTGTTTTATTAGCCGATATTCAACGCACCATTGATGATGCGAGTAATTATATTCAGGAAAAACTAAATGACCCAAAAAAATATTTTGATTCTTTAGATAAAAAAACCACATCCGATGAATTGATTTCTTTGCAAAAACAACAATTGAAAATTGCTGAAACACAAATTATTGCTTATCGAAAAAACTGTCATATTGTGCACTTAAATCAATGGCAGAAAATGCACAAAAGTTTGGCAATAGTTACGAATAAAAAATTTTCATCATTTGATGAATTGATGAAAAAGTTAACAGAAATCGCTAAATTAAAACGTGTTTTGCAAGCCAGTATGCTAGATGCTGAAACACAATCTGCACAGTTTATAGCACAATATAAAAGACAACAAACGTTTATTAATCACAAATGCTTTTCAGTTATTAATGACAATAATGACAAAAAAGTTGTAATAAACTTTGCCGAAAATACCATTAAAGAACAAAAAGTATTGCAAGAAAATCAACAGAAATTAGCTGATGCTATTAATGAAGAAGAAAATAAATGCTTTTTAGCACTCGATGAATTTAAACAAGATTTACCGAGTATTTATAATGCTGAATATTACGATGACGCTAAGCTCGTTTATTTTAAAAAATTGGATACCATTGTTGATTTTATCCGCAAGGTAGCGGATAAAGGTTTCCATTATCCGGTAGCTCATTACCCTAAGTTAATCGTTTTTCAAAATGACCAAAGAAAACTGCTTGATTATTTAGCGTCTTTCCTCAACGATTTGAATGCAAATATTCAACAATTAACGATGTATTTAAAAATCATGGAAGAAAATTATCCACATAAAAAACCATTCATTTCATCCTTAGCTGGACAATTAACGCATTTGAATGAATTAAAAATTGAATTATCGTTAAAGCAAAATCAAGCGATTAATGCATTTATTTATACTGAAAAACACATAAAGGATTTAGCTTGTTTTTATGGCAATGAGATTGAACTTGAATTGAATGATTTATCCGTAGATACATTATTTTCTTCGGCGAAAGCTGTAGCTTCGTACAATTATTTGTTGGGTAATGGCGAACTTATGCCACGTCAAAGCATGGATAATTTAAAAAAGGAAGCTTTACAAAAACTATCCGTTATCAAAAAATTACAATATCAATTAAGTCATTTTCCAAAAACAGATGTTAATAGTTTTTTAGATAAACAGAAAAAAACATTGCAAAATAAATTATCAGAAGCGGAAGAAAAATTACAGTTAATCATTAAAAATGATAAATACGGCATTATTGGCTATGGAAAAAATAAAGTATTTATACTAAATAATCAACAAGTGATGTCTCATGAGGTAAATAAAGTATTATTTAAAGATCTTACGCTTTACAACTTAATTCTAGAGCGTGGATGGGCTTTGAAGTCCAACGCAGAATTGATTGATTATCGTGCACTACACACTTGCTTTACGAAAGTAGCATCCTTCAGTAAAGTAAAAAATGCAATTAAAAAAATTGTGTTTGATAGAATTCCTGGAGAAGATTTGGTAATTATTCATCAGCTATCCAAGCAACACCTATATCATGCGCATTTAGAAAATTCGCTTTTAAAGCAATTTGTTAACGCTAAAATAATAAAAAGCACTTCGTTTTTACGCCATTTCAGTGAATCCTATGGAACTTTGGCAAAATTGGCGCCTTTGAATGCTGCTATCGCTGAGCCGATCAGTGATGATAAATTTAAAGTTTTATTGGCCGATGTCGGTATTGTTTTGACAGCTGCTCAATTATCCCAAGTACAAGCTGAAAATAAAGCATTGGCAGCAAAACGTGCTTTGATCACAGTGCAAGCAGCTGAATTCCAGGCTACTTCACGTGTTAATACGCAAGAGCCCACCCGCTTACAACGCTGGACTCAACACGCTAAAAATCACCCTGTTAAAACGGCGGTATTAGCGGTTTCAGCGTGTGTGTTATTCAAGCCGGTGTTGGTTGCAGCTGGAGTCGTAAGTGCAGCAGAAGCGTTTAAAGCTGATAAAAAGACCGCCAATCATGCAGTTCTTCGGCGTTAACTCATGGCGCAACGTCGCCTGTCAGCTTGGCAGTGGTATGTGTTTTATCAGCAATTGCAACGCTTGCTTACAGCGGGTTTAAATTTAGTCGCTACGTTGGAATTATTAACCCATCAAGCGCAGGTAGTGAAATTGCGTGAATTGAGTGGATTTTTAGCACACAGTGTGTTGCGAGGTTTGTCGTTAACAGAGGCGGCCCGTTTGAGTCAAGATTTTGCTGTACTTGATTTACAATTGCTGGCTGTTGGTGAAATCAGCGGTCATTTGACAACGGTGCTTGGCGTTTTGGCGACCTATTACGAGCGGCGCCATCAGTTTCGAGCACAGCTTAAAAAAGCGCTCAGTTACCCATTATTTTTGTTGTTGTTGAGTGTGCTGGTCTTAATCGTGATGTTGACCATGTTAGTGCCGCAGTTTACACAATTATTTAATAATGCCGGCGTGCCTTTACCTTTGTTAACGCGCATCATTATGCGCTTGGCTGATTTCGTGATGATAGCTTTGGCAGTGAGTGGTTTTATTGTGTTTGGATTCATCCTGGCAGTAAAGCTAGTTTCGCAGCGCCGAGCTGATTTGCTGGAGCTGGTGATTCAGGGGCTACCGATTATCGGCAAGCTTTGGCAGCGCATTATATGGCAGCGATTTTGTCAAAGCTTGGGCCTTATGTTGCAAGCTTTACCCTTGGTTGGAGCTGCCAGTGGCAGTGTGTTGTGTGAAAGCTCTTTGTTTATGATCGCTAAAGAATTGCACCAGGGGATTGGCTTACAAAAAGCTTTTGAGCACCAAGTATTTTTTCCGCGGCTGTTAATTTTGTTAATTGCCATTGGTGAAAACACCGGTCGCTTAGATGAAATTTTATTGCAACAAGCCACTAGCTTTGAACAAGAATTGTTGCAAGCATTGAGCGCGTTGAGTCAATGGTTAGAGCCATTATTATTGATTGGCGTTGGTGTGATTGTCGGTGTCATTGTCATAGCGATGTATTTACCTATCTTTGAAATGGCACGAGTCTTTTAAGGCTATTTGTTTGGTAGCGATTGGCGCGGATCTTAAAGCGGGTGTTTTTTACCTTATGGTATTTAACAGCTATGCCCCATGGCTTTATCTGGATGCTCGCGCAAATCATTTGCTAAGGTATTCGTGTTATCTATTTGACGCTGCGTTACCGATGCCCTTGTGTGTAGTGTTGCTAATCCTGGCGTCATGCTTAATGCAGGTGCTGAACACACCGGATAGTGTTCAATATCAACGGTCGGTGTGGATATGTCAGGCGTAACGGTAAGCATAGTGAGTAAGCAATTAAGCTCTGTTGAAGTGGCTAGCTGCAAAGCGTTTAGCAATTTTATCTGCAGGTTATTTAATGTCGTTAATATGACCTGACAATCACCTCGCGTTAATGGTGGTTTTTGTATGGCTTGCAATTTTTTAGCACTATTGATTGCACTTTGATAATGCAAGTATTTTTCAATCGCCGCCTGAATCGAAAAAAAAGCCAAGCCCATGGAAGCAAATACGGTTACAACTAATTGCAATTTAGCTAATGCTTCATCAAGGCGCTCGTCGAATGTAACGGGAAACACTAACACTAAGCCTACTTGTGAAACCACATACAAGGTTGCCAAGAAAATTTTAAGGGTGCTGATGATAAGCGTTGGCAATTCACAATGTATTTTCTGTTGTTGCTGTATGAATCCTATAGTTTCAGCCCACAAACTCCACATACCTTCAAAATGAATTAATCCATTTACACTATAGGAAACGCTGCCAATTATTACGCCAGGAATACTAAAACCCAATACTTCTTTTGTAAAAACATCGGCGCTTAAACCCGCTATCAAATCTGGCAAGGTAAAAATCAACGAAAAGAGTAAGAAAATTAAGATTTTCACACTGTATAGCAATCGGTTAGTTTTGTTCGGTGGTAGCAACAGGTTATGGTTTGTCATAGTACGCATGGCGGTTAAATACTCTGCAATAGCCAGAGCGCCACGCATGCTAACAAAATGCTCCCACAGCTTTTGCTGTGCCAAAACACGGGTTTCTGCATCCGATGCCATCATGTCGTGTTTTATTGCGTCAAGTGATAGCTGATATTTAACCAATAATCGTAACAAACCGGCTTGTTCAGAAGTCCGCGAATATTTTAGCCATTGCTTTAGCATGGCTAAAATACCTAAGCGTTCGAGCAAGCTAAAATTTACAATCGTGGTAGCAATAAGCGTCATCGCAATAAAATAGTTTACAATAGCATCCGATAGCTCTGCTTCATCTTTTAATGCTTGAAAAGTGATATTTGCTGTGCCTAAAGCAGAAATGACAGCAATCATCAACAGTAAACTGGATGTTAGCAAAGTTCGAATTGTTTGCTGAGTGAGACGCAAAGATATATTTTCAGCTGATCTCAAATATTGTCCTTGCGCAATGAGCGTTGCAACAAATTCTTGGGCTAAGGCTGTTGCTAAAATAATCGGTACAATAACCGTTCCTTTGACAATCGTAACAAATATATCCCGTGTCAGCGGAGAAATAGCCGAATTTTTTAAAAGCGTATAAACGGCATCACTGGCATATATTGTTAAAGCATAGTCAGTGGCTCCTGCAACCCCTAAGCCATACAAGAGAACCATGACACCCCAGGCATTGCGTTCTTGGCTAGTGGGAAATTGGATTTTAAGATTAGTCGCCAGGATTGCCCAGTAATAAGAGTCTATTATTGGGTGCCTACGCGTTAAAGGCAAATTAGCTTTAATTGCTGGCTCTTTCCCTTCATCGTCTAACTCGCGGCATGCGTACACGCGGCGTTTAGCGGCAGGGGCTAGGTCCACTATGCTAGCGATACTATTTCGTAAGGATATTTGCTCAAAACTTGGCTTATATTGCAT
>CAISUE010000057.1 GCA_903888615.1 uncultured Gammaproteobacteria bacterium | reverse complement strand
ATGATTTTATTATTATTTTTCTGAAGAGATTATAGTCACGCAAAGCTTAAGGCTTGCTTAAGGTGAGAAGAAAAAACGTAACTATTCACGGGAAATTTAACAATCTTTCTTAAAGCTACGCTGAGTGCACCTTACGCGATGGGGGATTGTCAAGGGGGAGAATCGCGATTCTCCCCCTTGATTTTTACCAAGCGCGGCTTTTCCTTAATCTACGCATACCGTTTAAGTTTTGTGTTTAAATGTGCGATAGAGACGGCAGAAATAATTTACGTGGTGCGACAAAATAAAAAAGTTGCCAGAAAAGATTTTTTGGCTTTTAATAGGCATTTTTTAGAGGTGATGTCATGGTTATTGCAGAGAAAATACTGAAAACCGGTGGCTTAGCAGGTATTACAGCGGGCCAATCGGCTATCTGCACCGTGGGGTTAATGGGTCAAGGTTTGAATTATCGCGGTTTTGGCATCGAAGATTTAGCGGCTTCATGCACCTTTGAAGAAGTAGCTTATTTACTTATTTATGGTCACTTGCCTAATGTTAGCGAATTGGCGGCGTATCAACAGCAGTTGTGTCAGTTAAGGCATTTACCCGTTGCTTTACAGCAGTGTTTGCAAGCTATTCCCAAAAATGCCCATCCGATGGATGTGTTGCGAACGGGGTGTTCTTTTTTAGGGACATTAGAACAAGAAACCTCGGAGCATAATCAATTCGTGATTGCAGATCGTTTAATGGCGCTTTTTCCAGCCATGTTGACGTATTGGTATCAGTTTCACCAAACGGGAAATGATCTTGATACCGCAGTGACGGATTTAAGTCTTGGTGCGATGTTTTTGCATTGCTTGTTGGGACGTGAACCTTCAGCCTTAGAAGCTGAGGCTATCCGTTTATCGTTGATTCTTTATGCTGAGCATGAATTCAATGCTTCAACGTTTTCAGCACGCGTCACTGCGGCAACGCAAACGGATTTTTACAGTGCGATTTGTGCGGCGATTGGCACTCTGCGCGGTAATTTACATGGGGGCGCTAATGAAGCGGCGATGGATTTGCTTGAAAAATTTACTTCACCGGAAGCCGCAGAGCTCGGTTTGCTCAGCATGCTGGCGAATAAAGTATTAGTGATGGGGTTTGGCCATCGAGTTTATACGACGCATGATCCTCGTTCTGACATCATTAAACCTTATGCTAAAGCTTTGGCGATCGCCACAGGGAAGGAATCGCTCTACTTGGTTGCCGAACGAATTGAACACGTGATGATGCGTGAAAAGAAACTTTTCCCCAATGTGGATTTTTACAGTGCTATTGTTTATCACTGCTTGGGTATTCCAACAGCGATGTTTACACCAGTATTTGTCATGTCGCGGATCAGTGGTTGGGCGGCGCATGTGATCGAACAGCGTGCCAATAATAAATTGATTCGACCTGCTTCTGATTACATTGGCCCTGATCCTCAAGTGTTTGTTTGTTTGCAAGATCGTTAAGTTGGCATGGATTTTGCTTCGCTAGGAGTTTTTTAACGAATAGCGAGGGGTTTTGCATGCATATTCATATTGGTTTGAGTGAAGTGACGCGAGAAACGATCAGTGAATTATTAGGGCAATTATTGACCAGTGAATATGCTTTATATCTAAAGACATTGAATTTCCACTGGAATATCACTGGCCACAGTTTTATCAGCTTACATCAATTGTTCGAAGCAAATTATGAATGGTTGAAGTTGATCATTGATGAAATCGCTGAACGCATTCGCACGATGGGTTATACGGCGCCGGGGGCTTACCGAACACCGGATAAAAGCATTGTAACCGCCCATAATCACACGAAAAATTTGACAGTAGGGGCTATGTTGGCGGAATTGGTGGCGGATCATGAAGCCTTGATTCGTAAAATCAGGCAAGTCATCGATGATATTTCAGGCATGCACGATTATGCCAGTGAAGATTGCTTGATTCAATGGCTCAAAGGCCATGAAAAAAACACCTGGATGTTGCGCAGTCATTTATTACATACACCAGAAGCATAGTTTTCCTCAACCGAAGCGGAGTTACCCCACACTGACATTTATTTAAGGGTGGGGCGCAGCGGATTAATCTTCTAAGACAGTGGCTTTTTCAAGAATAACATCCATCAATGGCACATCTTGATGGCCAGCGCGATTGCCGGTTTTAACTGCGCGAATTTGATCAAGCACATCTAAACCTTCAACGATTTGACCAAAAACACAATAACCCCAACCATCGGCTGTTTTACTGCGGTGATCTAAAAAGCTATTATCGACTGTGTTGATGAAGAATTGACCAGTGGCGGAATGTGGATCCGAAGTCCGTGCCATAGCAAGGGCACCGCGGATGTTTTTTAAACCATTGTCGGCTTCATTTTGGATTTGCGCTTGGGTGGTTTTTTGCTTCATATCGGGGGTAAAACCGCCACCTTGGACCATGAAACTGTTGATGATGCGATGAAAAATAGTGCCATCGTAAAAACCTTGTTTGACATAGTTTAAAAAATTAGCACTGCTGATGGGGGCTTTTTCTGGGTTAAGCGTAATGAGGATATCACCCATATTGGTTTGTAATTTGATCATAAAAAAATTCCTTGAAAGATAAGGGAATATTTTAACAGAGTTCGTGCTTTATTCGTGCTGTGTTTGAGTAGCTATAGGGAAATATTTTTTAATTAAGAAAGGTCAATGGCTTAAAAATCAGGTATGCTAAGCCAGGCTCATCGCTCACGATCACTCGTTAACGGCAACCACTGTAATTTACATCAATTATATTGATAATCAAGGAAGAATAATGGATAAGAATACGTGCGTTGTTTCGGATGATTTAACAAAGGTTCAATTAGAAGGGGTGGATTTGATGCCAGAAACGCCACCATCGACGCCGCTGTCGACGCCTATCGTAACACGTCGCAAGAGTTTTGATGAGACAATACCCGGTGTATCTGTATCAAGCGTTTCGACTGCTTCTAAGCCACCCAGTAGGTCGCTAAGAAAAAAAATGGCCTTTAATAACGGCGTATTGGCACTTAAGGCACGTAATTCTTCTCTGCTCTGTCCTTAAAATGATGATCACTCCTGTCGTTTGGCAGCAAGCATTAGCTGAAGCATTAAGCGATCCTGTTGAATTATTCACTTTGTTGGAGTTGCCAAAAGAATTATTGCCAGCAGCGTTTAAGGCAGATGCGGATTTTCGTTTGAAAGTTCCTCGATCCTTTATTCAAAAAATGACCAAAGGTGATATTAAAGATCCGTTATTGGTGCAAATCTTGCCTAGTGGCATTGAAATGGAGCAACGCTTGGGATTTGTGGATGATCCTTTGCTAGAAAATCACGTTAATCCTATTCCCGGCTTATTGCATAAATATCAAAGTCGGGCATTGTTGATTGTTACGGGGGCGTGTGGTATCAATTGCCGTTATTGTTTTCGGCGCCATTTTCCTTATCACGACAATAAACCCAGTCAAACAGAATGGATTCACGCGCTAGATTATCTTCAGCAGCATCCAGAAATTAATGAAGTGATTTTAAGCGGTGGCGATCCTTTGTTGGCGCCCGATCATGTGTTAGCTGCTTTGGTGGCTAAAATCAGTATGATTCCTCATATTCAAACGTTACGCATTCACACGCGCTTGCCGGTTTTTATTCCCAGTCGGATCACACCAGCATTAATCACATGGTTTACCACCAGCCGTTTAAAGCCTGTGTTGGTGACGCATATTAATCATCCGCGAGAAATAGATGCCTCGTTTGTCGGCAGTATGCAACGCTTACAAAAAAACGGTGTGACTTTGTTAAATCAAAGTGTGTTATTGCGAGGTGTGAATGATCAGGTGGATGTCTTACGCGAGTTATCGATAACATTGTTTCAACAAGCCGGGATTTTGCCTTATTATTTGCATCTTTTGGATCGCGTTAATGGCGGTGCCCATTTTGAAGTGCCAGTGGTTGAAGCGACATTACTGATGCAACGCTTACGAGCAGCATTAGCGGGCTATTTAGTGCCGCGGCTAGCCCAAGAAGTTGCGGGGGCTGCGAGTAAATTTGTCTTAGGATGATAACAGCATACAGTGTTCAGTTTGTTTGTAGGTATTACCCACTTTATTTAGTACTAACAAGCTTTGATAAGCGCTGGTAGCTGATATTTCTCATCTATTATTCAGGCTGGAGGAATTCCGTCAAAAATGGTACAATCACCCGCTTCATTAAATGATCACTGTTTACGCTGGAGCGTCGCACCATGGTTTACCACATTAAGACAGATGCTGAAGATAATAGTTATTTAGAAGTCGAACTCAGTGATTTTGACTTAGTGCGGGATCCCTTTTTAAACAAAGGTATGGCTTTTAATGAGCAAGAGCGGCACGATTTTGGTTTGTACGGTATTTTGCCGACCCATATTGCAACAATCGAAGAACAATTGATCCGTTCTTACAATACGTTTAAAAGTAAAAATTCCGCTTTAGAACAATATATTTATTTGCGTGATTTACAAAATTCCAATGAAACCCTTTTTTACAAATTATTGACTGAGTATGTCACTGAAATCATGCCGATCGTTTATACGCCAACGGTGGGTGCAGGTTGTCAGCGATTCAGTCATGTCTATCGGCGGCCACGCGGACTTTTTATTGCCTATCCGCATCAAGATCGAATCGATGATATCTTGAGTTTGTCACGTTTGGATCATATCGAAGTGATTGTCGTGTCTGATGGCGAACGTATTTTGGGTTTGGGTGATCAAGGTGCAGGCGGCATGGGGATTCCCATTGGTAAATTAGCGCTTTACAGTGGTTGCGCGGGCATTCATCCTGATACAACCTTAGCTATTTTATTGGATGCCGGCACCGATAATCCTGAATTATTAAATGACCCTTTATATATCGGTTGGCATCACCCGCGGATTCGGGGTCAAGACTATGATGATTTCGTTGATGCTTTTGTAACGGCGGTTAAAAAACGTTTTCCTAAAGTGTTGTTGCAATGGGAAGATTTTGCTCAAACCAATGCTAATCCTTTATTAGACCGTTATCGTGATCAATTATGTACGTTTAATGATGATATTCAAGGTACTGCGGCGATTGCGTTAGCCACCGTGCTTGCTGCCATCAATGCCAATGCTAGCACGATTGCCGAACAAAAAATTGTCATGGTAGGGCCTGGGTCTGCGGGTTGTGGCATTGCGATGCTTTTGAAGCAAGCGATGATGGATGGTGGTTTAACAGAAGCACAAGCACGTTCAAAATTCTTTTTCGTTGGTCGCCATGGTTTATTGTTGGATGACAGCCCTTATGTCAAAGATTTCCAAAAGCCTTTATTGCAATCACGCGACTGTATTTACGCTTGGCAAGTGGCTGATAAAAACAGTATTTCTCTCGAAGAAGTCGTGATCCATGTTCGCCCAACCATTCTGATTGGCGTTAGTGGTCAACCAGGCGTCTTTAGTGAAGCAGTCATTCGGGCGATGGCCAGTGGTGTCGAGCGGCCGATTATTTTACCCTTATCGAATCCCACTCATCGCTGCGAAGGAATACCGGCAGATATTTTAAAATGGACCGATAATCGTGCTTTAATCGGTACTGGCAGTCCTTTCCCGGATGTTATGAAAAATGGTCAATTATACCGCATTGATCAAACCAATAATGCGTATATTTTTCCTGGGATTGGCCTTGGCGTAATTACCGTAGGGGCTAGTCGTATCACTGAGCGGATGTTTATGGTAGCAGCTAAGACACTGGCAGCGTGTTCTCCAGCGCGCTTTGACCCATCAGCTAATTTATTGCCACCGTTAACGAAAATTCGTGAAGTTTCTTTTGAAGTCGCAGTGGCAGTCGCTGAATGTGCGATGGCTGAAGGTTTGGCCAAGCCAATCTTGATTGAAGAATTGACACAAAAAATTCATGCCAAAATGTGGACGCCTGCTTATTTGCCGTATAAAAAAGCCACGGATTAATTCATTCGTGGCAAAAAAGTTACATGCTAATTAACTTGTTAAGGATTAATCAAATTAAAAAATTCTTTACGCATGCTTGTGGACGTTTTAAAAACCCCTAACATGGCGGTGGTTTTCATCAAAGCATGTTGTTTGCGTACACCGCGCATCATCATGCAGAAATGACTGGCTTCAATGAGGACTGCCACATCAAGACTACCGGTGACTTCTGCAATCGCAGTAGCGATTTCTGAGGTTAAGCGTTCTTGAATTTGCAAGCGTTTGGCAAACATATCGACGATCCTGGCCATTTTGGATAAGCCTAAAAGTTTGCCGGTTGGCACATAAGCGATATGGCATTTACCAAAAAATGGTAACAGATGGTGTTCACATAAAGAATAAAATTCAATATCTTGCAAGATAACCATATTATCGTTATCGGCATGAAATATTGCCCCATTGACAATATCGTTAAGTGATTGCTGGTAACCTTCGGTTAAATGCGCAAACGCTTTCGCTGCGCGTTGTGGGGTATCACGCAAACCTTCACGCTGTGAATCTTCTCCGGCGGCTTCGATGATGTTTGCAAAGGCTTGGCGCATAAGTGATGATATCGTTATAAGTTAAGCTGTGGATTATACCATCTTCATTTTAATTGCCGTTGCTTTCTTATGTGTTGCTTTGCAATGAACTTGATTTGTTAATAGCGAAATTCTTGCACGGTTTGTACAAAAGCGTCGACATTTTTAAGTGGCGTTTTGGGTAAAATACCATGACCTAAATTCGCGATATATTGTTGGTTTGCACCTTGAGCCTGCAGCATAGCCAGCGTGGTATCACGCACGACGCGAGGATTGGTAAATAACACCGTGGGATCTAAATTGCCTTGCAAACACGTATTGGGTAAACAGGCTCTGGCATAAGCCAAATCGGTTTGCCAATCGATGCCAAGCGCTGTAGCGCCAATATTATTTAAGTCATTTAACCACATACCACCACCTTTAGTGAAAACGATCACAGGCACCGTTGGCTTTAATTGATCGATGACTTTTTTCATGGTAGCGAGTGAAAATGCCTGAAAACTGTTCGTCGGTAGCATGCCGCCCCAACTGTCGAATAACATCACGACATCGACCCCAGCATCAATTTGGGCATTTAAGTATAAGCTAACGGCTTGAGTTAATTTATCGAGTAAGCGATGCATGGCTTCAGGCTGGGCATAAAGGAGTGCTTTGCTATTGATAAAATCTTTACTGCCACCGCCTTCAATCATATAACTGGCTAGGGTCCACGGACTGCCGGCAAAGCCGATCAATGGAATAGAAGCGGCTAATTCGTGTTTAATGAGTTTAACCGCATCCATGACATAACGTAATTCTTGTTGTGGATCGGGAATGCCCAATTGTTCAATGGCGTCCAGCGTGCGGATGGGATTAGCAAAACGGGGTCCTTCACCTTCATTAAACGATAATCCTAGTCCCATTGCATCGGGAATCGTTAAAATATCTGAAAATAAAATCGCTGCATCAAAACCAAAGCGCGCAATAGGTTGCAGGGTGACTTCGCAAGCCAATTCAGGTGTCTTGCATAAATTTAAAAAACTCCCTGCACGTTCGCGTGTGGCGAGGTATTCGGGTAGATAACGGCCAGCTTGGCGCATCATCCATAGCGGCGGCCGGTCTAAGGGTTGATTGGTTAAAGCGCGTAAAAAACGGTCATTGGTAAAGCTCATGCGTTAAGTCTCGTGAGTAATTCGGTATAAATAGCGGTTAAGGTGTCAAGATCGCTAATTTTGACACATTCATCAATTTGATGAATGGTTTTATTGCAAACGCCTAATTCAATGACTTCCGTACCCGTGGGTGCGACAAAGCGACCATCGGAAGTGCCACCATCGGTTGAACAGTTTGGTATCAAGCCGGTAATGGTTTCAATGGCGTGAATGGCAGCCGCGCGCAATGGCCCTGGCGCACTGATAAAAGGTTCGCCGGAATGGTGCCACTCAATGGAATACTTTAAATGCGCATCGTTTAAAATATGTTCTACCTGGTGACGTAAATACTCGGCGGTCACACTCGGTGCATAGCGAAAATTAGCGTTCAGTGTCAATTCACCGGGGATGATATTAGTGGCGCCGACGCCGGCATGGATATGGGAACATTGAAAAGTGGTGGCTTCAAAATCGACATACCCTTGATCCCAGGTAGTGGTAATTAAGCGCTGTAATATGGGTGCAAAGCAATGAATCGGATTGTGTGCGAATTGGGGATAGGCGATATGGCCTTGAATACCATGGATAATCAAGTTGAACGATAAACTGCCACGACGGCCAATTTTAAGGGTATCGCCTAAGTGCTTCGTGCTAGAGGGTTCACCAACAAGACAATAATCAATGTGTTCGCCACGATGTTGCAATACCTTCATGACATGACGAATACCATCGAGACCAGGGCCTTCTTCATCACTGGTCAGTAACAGACCAAGGCGAAATGGTAAAAGGTTTGAGCTGTTGATGACGCGCTGCACGGCTACTACAAAAGCCGCAATGGCGGTTTTCATATCGGCACTACCGCGGCCATACAAATAGCCCTCGTTTACTGTCGCAGTAAAGGGATCATGAGCCCAAGCCTCTGGCGGGCCAGGCGGTACCACATCGACATGGCCTAAAAAAACCATTAACGGACCTTTAACACCTTGTGTTAAATACAAGTTTTTAACCACACCTTGGTTAACATATTCCGCTTTGAAACCATAGGGTCTTAAAGCTTGTTCAATGAGCGCTAAACAGCCACCATCGCTGGGTGTCACTGAAGCGCGATTAATCAATTGTTGGCTGAAAGTCAGAGTATCGAGGGTCATAAAAGAGATAATGCTGGTAAATTTGGTAATTTTAACACAGGCAGAATAAGAACCTTCTATTTAATCAGTCCGTAATACCGTGATTGGATTTAAACGGGAAGCGTGATAGGCTGGATAAAAACCAAAAAATACGCAAGTGAAAATTGAAATCATTAAACCCATGACCACGGGCATTTCATAAAAGTGAAATGCCCAATCACTAAAAACGCTGATGATGAATGTGGCAAGTTCACCCAAGATACAACCGCTGATGCCACCCCATAAACCTAATAATGCCGCTTCGCTTAAAAATAACGCTTGAATATGGTGTTGTCTTGCCCCGATGGCTAAACGTAAACCGATTTCTTTTTTGCGTTCACTGACTGAGACTAACATGACATTCATAATTCCAATGCCGCCGACCAATAAGGCAATATTACTCATCAGATACAGCATCAAATTAAGGGTGTGTTTTTGCCGCAACAGAGTTTCTTGTAATAAGCTGGCGCTGCGGACAGTGGCTGTTAATTGCCCATTACGATGATGTATTTGTTTAACGATAGCACTTTGAGTTGCAGCTAAATCAGCCGGTGTTTTTAATTGCAAAAGGGCACTGCTTAACGCGAAATATAAAGGTAATTTGGTGGCAGAAGCATAACTGATAAGAACGCTTTGATCGAGGTTATTATTGAAAAAACTATTGCCATGCCACGGTTTCAGGACACCGACAATGGTAAAAAAGACATTTTGAATTTGTAGGGTTTGACCGATAGCGTGGATGGGTGTGATCGTTGCAGGCATTAACACATCACTGCCGATGACACAAAAATTGCGATCTTGATCCAAAGCGCTAAATAAACGCCCAGCCGTTAACTGGGTGCGTAATAATGAAAATAGCCCAGGATCCGCGGCTAGGGCATTGGCATGTAATCGTGTGCCGTTCATACTCAATGTTGCGGGCAATAAACCAAAAGGGGCGATGCGATGGATCGAAGGGATAGTGGCGGGTAAACTTGCCCAGTCACGGGGGGTTAAAAAAACCGCTGCGCTATCGCGCCTCATTGTGTCATTGAGCGATAAATCGATTGCCATTAAATCCGTGCCTAAGATTTGAAATTCAGCTAAGGTTTTATGGGTGGCAATGGTACCGATCGATAACATCGCTGTCACCGATGCTGCCCCCACTAAAATACCTAATATCGCTAGCAAAGAACGCCATTTATGGGCCATTAAATTGCCTAGCGCTTCGGACAATAGTAAAGACCAAGTCATGTGTTTAACCTATCATCGACAATGCAACCTGCGGTTAATTGAATGATGCGCCTACTGCGCAGGGCTACGTGCGGATTATGCGTGACAACCATCAGGGTTTTGCCCACTTGATGCAGCGCATCAAAAACAAGCAGTATTTCATCCGACGTTTGGCTATCGAGGGCACCGGTGGGTTCATCGGCTAAGATTAACGCCGGTTCAGTGACAAGGGCTCTGGCGATAGCAACGCGTTGTTGTTGACCACCGGATAATTGTTGAGGGTAACGCCCAACAAACGCCGTCATTAAGGTTTGTTCAAGGGCAAACGTGGCGCGCTCTTTAGCTAAAGAGTGGTGAATACCTTGATAGCGTAGGGGAAGCGCAACATTGTCAAGGACACTTAAGCGTGGTAATAAATGAAAGGCTTGAAAGACAAAGCCAATCGAGCGATTGCGAATGTTCGCTAATTGATCACTGTTTGCCCAAGGAATAATCACATCGTTAAAACGATAAGTACCTGAATCAGCTTGATCTAAAAAGCCTAAAATATGCATTAACGTGGATTTTCCAGAGCCAGAAGCGCCAATGATCGTTACATATTCACCGTGGTTAACGGTCAATGAGAGCGGTGGCAAGACTGGCTGAAGGGTCGTACCAACCGTGTAATGTTTAGTGATGGCATCAAGTTGGATAAGTGGCAAGAATGTTTTCTCCTTCGGTTAAACCTGTTAAGACTTGAATGTGATCTGGTGTGGTAATGCCAGTGCTAATCACCACGCGTTGATATTTTTTATGCACAACACGCATCACAACAGTTTGGCCATTGACTTGCCCTACAGCCTTGATCGGAATACTGAGTGTCGGTAAGTTAACACCCGTTTCGATGGCAACTTGGGTACTCATGCCCAAGCGAATATGCTCACTGGCAGTGATCGGTAAGACATCGACACGAATTTGAACGGGAAAGCTGGGCATGCCAGAAAAGCCGGCATTATCATCGTGTTGTGCTTGAATACCCACTTGTGACACAGTACCTATCAAGGTTTCAGGAAAAGCATCGCTGGTCACTTGCGCTTTTTGGCCCACTTTAATCGTGTCGATATCCATTTGATTGACAGTGATATCGATTAAATAACCACTTAAATTGCCTAAGCTTAATAGGCTGTCGCCTGCTTTGATATTCGTCCCTAGCATTGGTAAATTATCGGCATTAGCACTATTGGTATTCGATTTAAGCGGTGCTAACACGATCCCATTGCTAGGAGCAAGGATCGTTAATAAACGGCTTTGTTGTTGAAAAATAGCTTTGAGTTGCTGTTGATCCTTTAATTGTAACGATTGGTCAAGGTTACTGGCAGTGGATAAATAAGTGTTTAATTCGTGTTGTTGTTGTAAGAGTTGGGCATAAGCATTGGTTAAATCACTTTGTTGACTGTCATAATCATTGCGTGCAATTAAGCCATTGACCCACAATTCCGTAGTACCTTGAAATTTTTTTACTTGATTGCTGTAATCACTTTTGGTTTTTAAATACGTCAATAACGCTTGTTGATAATCATGGGCATATTTGGGGGAATTTAAAACGACCAATACGCTATGAACGGTAACGTTTTGGCCTAAGTGAATGGGTAAGGATTCAATCGTACCATCGGCGGAAGCGGTGATATTCAGGAGCGATAAGGGTTTGATAATACCACTGTAGCGTTGAGGTACGACTAATAACTGTTTTGAAACGGCAATGACTTCATCTGACGTTGTATGACGGGTGCAAGCGTTTAAAATAAGCAATGTTAGCATTAATAAAAAATAGGCGATTTTCATGGTTAATACCGAATCGTTATATGAAAATCATTGAGTGTCTCGCCTGTTAATTGTCGGAATTGCAACCAAGTATTGAAATAATTGATTTGACTACTGCTATAAATTAATTGTGCTTGGGTTAAATTTTTTTGTTGTGTACTAAGATCAAGGGCTGAACCCAAGCCAAAATGTAATTTTTGAGCGGCAATGATTAAAGTCTTTTGCTGTTGATCGACCGAATTTTTGGCTAATATTAATTGGGTTTGCAGTGACTTTAAATTATTGAGAGCATTGATGCCAGAACTTGCCAATAACCATTGTTGCGCTTTAAGATGAATAGTATCTTGGCTTAATTGCATTTTCGCAGTCAAGACGCGTTGCTTTAAGCGCACGTCATCAATCGGTATTGACACGTTTAAACCAATGGCAGCAGTGGTATGGGCACCGTTGACCAGATTAGCGATTCCAGAGTTATTACCTGAAATACCTGTTAGGGTTAAATCCACTTGGGAGCGTTGATCGTCTGTAGCCACTCGCCAATTGCGTTGATTGATGCGGTGATTGATTATTAATCGTTGGTAATCCCCATCATTGGCTAAAATAGCGGCTTGGATATTGGCTAAGGTAGGCAAGGGGTGAATGGGATTATCAAGGGTAGTTTTGACATCGAGCGGTTCATGGGGCGATACACCCACGTCGTTTAAAAAAGCGAGTCTACTTTGCGTATAAGCGTATTGAGCGGCATTTAAGCCCAATTGGGCATTGGCTAAATCGGCGGTTGCTTGAATATTATCACCCGGTGGCATAATACCGGCGTGAATTCTAATGCTATTGTCATGGATGCGCTGCTTTACATCAGCCACAGTCATTTGTTGAATATGAATAGTTTGTTTGGCAAGAATGACATTTTCGTAAGCCAGAGCCACTTGTACAATGGTATTGATCACCGCTTGTTTTAAATTAAGTTGATTGATTTTTTCTTGATCGATGGCATTGGCTAAGGGTGATAAGTTAACCGCTGGACCAAAACCGCGCATCAAAGGTTGATGGATATCAACGCTAATGCCGGGATTATAACTCGAGGCATTCTTAATACCATTGGGATTGACCATAACATTGTTCATGGTGGTATTAATCGTTGCTCCACTTGCCACATTCAGCGTTGCTGAAGGTTGTAAGTCATAAGTTTGGCCAGCCTGGGTATAGGTAGGGTTTTTAAGCCACGTGTATTGACTAGAGGCATTTAACGCATAATGCCATTCGTATTGATTTTTAACGACCCTGAGATTGTATTTTTGAATGAGACGATTTAAACCTGCGATTTCCAATTGCGGATTAAAGCGTAAAGCTAAGTCAACCGCATCATTCAGCGACATGGTTTGATAAGGAATCTTCGCTTCAGCAGAATTGAAAACGAGCAATAAACACGGTATTCCTAAGCGCCAAGGCGTTGATTTCATGGGGCATTAATCATTCTGAATAAGGAATTAGGCAAAAATAACTTTACGCGAAATAGGAAGTTAGCGTGTAAAATTTACGATAAAGAATTCAAATTAAATGATTTGCTGTAAGTGATCACACGTTAATGGTTCACAAGCCCTCAGTGCTAAATAAACACCGTAAGTCTGTCTTATAACGTACTATTGACCCAAGATAGCCATTAAAGTCTATTTTTATTGCTATCAGTAGGTTATTGCGGTGCAATCTGGTTATTTTAACCAAGGAACTTGGTTTATGCTGAATCACTTTGAATTATTACTGGCTTTTTTCGAAGGTGTAGCCCTCATTGCATCTCCCTGTATTTTACCGATTTTACCGTTGATTTTATCGAGTTCAATTGACGGGGGGCGTCAACGGCCGTTTGGTATTATCATCGGTTTCATTTTAGCGTTTACCTTGTTTGCTTTAGTATCACGTGAATTAATCGCACTCTTTAATATCGACCTAACGTATATCAAATTCGCTGCATTACTCTTACTCAGTGCCTTTGGTGTCATGCTGTTATCAGAGCGCTTAATGTCCTTTTTTAATCGGTTAACGCAAGGACTTTCTACTAGCAGCGAGAGTTTGTCGCGTCAAGCGCAAGAGGGTTTTTTAAGCGGTATTTTTATCGGCGTCTTGATAGGTTTTGTGTGGACGCCTTGTGCTGGACCTATTTTAGCTATAGCGCTGGTGCAAGTGATTCGTCAACAAACCAGTGACAATGCGGTTGGGTTAATTATTGCTTTTACTTTAGGTGTTGGTTTACCGATGTTATTGATTTCATTGCTAGGTCGACAATTGACCTCAAAACTGAGTTTTTTAAGCAAACATTCGGGTATTGTGCGAAAAATATTAGGGGTATTCATTTTAATAGCCGTGGTGTTTATTGCTTCAGGCGCGAGAGTGCCAACCTTAGCATCTACTGATTCGACAAAAAGCTTTGCGGATAGAGGGTCAGCTTATCCTGCGCCGGCTTTTGCTGCATCGGATCAATGGTTTAATACTCCTAATAATCAACCACTGACTATTGCAGCGTTGAAAAATAAAGTGGTGCTAGTCGATTTTTGGACCTATTCGTGCATTAATTGTCTGCGTACGCTGCCTTATCTTAATACCTGGTATGCTAATTATCACGATAAAGGCTTGGTGATTGTAGGGGTGCATGCACCTGAATTTGAATTTGAAAAAAACCCTTCCAATGTTCAAAAAGCGATTGCGCGTTATCAAATTTTATATCCCGTTGCCATGGATAATCATTTAGACACTTGGACTAATTATGATAATCAATATTGGCCTGCGCATTATTTGATTAGCAAAACAGGTGAAGTGGTTTATACCCACTTTGGTGAAGGTGCTTATCAAGAGACAGAAAATACGATTCGTCAATTATTAGGCATAAAGCAAGCAGTGGTGAAGGAATCAACATTTAACGATGTTAATGATGTGCAAACGCCCGAAACGTATTTAGGTTATGAACGGTCAAAAGCTTTTGCGAGTCCTGAAAGAAGCGTTGCAAATATTAGCCAATTTTATACATTACCGTCTATTTTGCCGATGAATCATTGGGCATTAGCAGGCCAATGGTCTATTCAAGCACAACGGATTGTTTCAAAACAAGCGGATGCGCAATTACGCTTACACTTTAGCGCTAAACACGTGTATTTGGTCTTGGGGAGTGCGACGGGAAAGCCTATTGACGTGTTATTAACGCTAAATGGTCAGCTAAGCAACAACAGTATGGCTAACGATGTTACTGATGGCCACGTCTGGGTTCAAAGCCATCGTTTGTATGAATTGGTCTATCAACCCACGGTGAGTCAGGGCTTGCTTGAAATCCATGCCAAGCAAGCCGGTTTAGAAGCTTATGCCTTTACCTTTGGTTGATGCTAAACTAATCGACTGTTGATAACCGAGCTAACTTCTATGGAACAGGTATTGGATAGAAATTATCGTTTTTTTATTTATTTCTTTATCGTTGCGCTCGATTCTTTAAGTTTTTGTCTCATCACGCCTATTTTGGCGCCCTTGTTGAGTGAACATCAGTTATTCTTTGTTCACGCAGGGTGTTATCAGTATGGCTTGCTCATGGCTTTATTCCCCTTAAGCTATATGTTAGCTTCACCCTTTATCGGTTATTGTTCAGATCGATGGGGTAGAAAACCGTTGTTGTTACTGTGTTTGATCTTTATGTTGTTATCATTTATCGCTTACGCTGACGCTTTTAATGAAAAAAGTGTTTATCTATTAATGTTTGGACGCGTGTTGGCAGGTTTAGGGGCAAGTAGTCAAGCTATCGCACAAGCGGCAATAGTCGATTTAGCGCCTGGCCGGCAAAAACCTCAAGCCATTGCATTTATCGCTATCGCGATGACCTTAGGCTTAGTGTTAGGGCCATTGTTGGCCAGTCAATGGAGTCATCGCAGCAGTTTAATCATGTTTAGCGTGGTTAGTGTATTGATTTTAATCAATATTAGCTTGCTGAGTTGTGTTAAAGATTTTTCCATTCAAGCAAGCTTTAAACGTATTGCATTAAAAACTAAGTTAAATGCCATTGGCGCGAATAGCCGGCTGTTAAGTCTCTTGTTTATATTCTTTTTATTTGAATTGGGTTGGAGTTTATATTATCAATCATTAGCGCTTTTATTGAGTTTTCATTGGCATTTAACGAATCAACCGATCGGTTGGTTTTGTGCTTATGTTGGGGCAGTGCTCTCGGTATTTTTAATCGTTGGCGCCAACAGTTCGTTATTAATCCGCCGAAAAAATACCGTCTTTTTTGTTTTAGCCTTAGGCGTAGGCGCTTTCTTGCTACCCATTCTCGTGTCGACTTTTTTAAGTTTAATCATCAGTGCATTTATCGTTGCGGTATCCGTTGCTATTCTTTACCCCTCTTTAATGGCTGAATTATCGGATGTGGCGGGTATTCATCAAGGCTTTGCGATTGGATTGTCAGGTTCGTTATTAGCATTAGCGTTTGCTATCACTGGTTTTTATTCGGGTTTTTTAGTGACGCTGTCTGATCGTGTGCCATTGTTGCTATCAGCACTGTTATGGTTATTCGCCTGGTTAAGTTATTATTTTCTAATGAAATGGCATAAAAATTGCTGAACCTCGGCTTAATGATTTAGAAAGTTGCCGAGGTTTTTATGTCTCAAGTCATGACGCATGCACGATTAATCGCTTTACTCAAGCAAAAAGGTATTCAACAAACCGAAGTATTAAATGCTTTACAACAAATAGATCGTGCTGATTTTGTTGATGCTATCGATAGATCTCAGGCTTATGAAGACCGGCCGCTCAGTATCGCTTGTCAACAAACGATTTCTCAACCGTATATCGTCGCGAGAATGACTGAGTTGATGTTAAATGGTCGCCAGCAATTAAATAAAGTATTGGAAATAGGCACGGGCTCAGGTTATCAAGCAGCGATTTTATCGTGTGTGGCGATGCACGTGTATTCGATTGAACGGATTGAAGCCTTGTATCAAGCTGCCAAAGTAACATTAGCGGCTTATAAAAATATCCACACTTTTTTAAACGATGACATTGATGCTTTAATGCATGATGGACCTTTTGATGGCATTATCGTGACCGCGTGTTGTCATAAGATAGCACCGCACTGGTTAAATGCGTTAGCCGATGGCGGCTGTTTAGTATTGCCTTTGGCGCAAGGGGAAGGCCAATATTTAACGCAAGTGGTGCGTGATGGTAAAGCGTTTACTCGTCAGCAATGGGATGCGGTAAGTTTTGTGCCGCTTTTAAAAGGGATTTTTTAAAGAATATTTTTTGAATCCATGCAGCGCCACGAGCGGAAAACCCACGCTAGGTGTTTCTTGTCGAAATCAAACACAGCTGTAATTCCTTTCATAAAACCTTAAGTTAACAATGCCATACTGGACTCATCGATGAATGCTGAGTGTTGGATAGCTATTTTATACACATCTTACAGCAATTATAAAAGGGTTAATTATGCCTGGTAAAAATAAATTAAATTTGATGCTTGTTGGCAATGCGAAGAGTGGTAAAAGCAGTATTTTACTTAAGCTTAAGCAGAATCTTTCTAAAAATGAACAAGAGGCCATTGAAAATATAGGTAAAAAAAATAAATCAGGAGTAGTAGAGTACACTTCAACCATTGGGGTAGATGTTATAACTGTAAAAGAACAAATCAAAAAAGAAGTACAGGTAGTGAAAAAAATATCTGCGTCTTATTATAATGCAACATTTCAAATAAGCGACACTGCAGGTGAAGATCGCTATAGAGATAGCGTATTGCCTGATGTTAGTCAGATGGACGCCGTTGTTATTTGCGTGAGTTTAGTAAACGATGATTTGACAGTTAAATCTAAAGAAGGCATGACAGTTGAAATTGGCTATTGGCTGCGGGAAATTGCAAACCGTTGCCATAATAACCTTAACCTCACCATTATATTGATGGCAACTAAAGTTGATTTAGTGAAAAAAGAAGCGCTTGATGACACCATCAACTTGTTTAAAGAAGTGTGTGAATCGGCTGCCAATATTAATCATAAAATAAAATCAGTTTTTATCAGCAGTACCAAAGAAGGAAATAATACTAAATTTAACTGTCAATTAACGTTAACTAAACCAAAAGTAGCGGAAAATTCAAGTAAACAAGAAAGTGCAGATGAGAAAACAATTCCAACTTTTGAAGTCATTAAATCTACTGAACTTGTAACGCCTTTAAAGTCTACTTGGAATGCTATTTTTCAAACCGTTTGCCAAAATAATGCGGGTAAATTAACTGATCAAGTGCTATTACCGGAATTTCAACAGCTAACAATGACAAAAGGTAATTTTGACAGCATCTTAAAAGATTACCCGACATATCGCAATAAAACTTTATTTGGGCTGTTGCCAGTATTTTTTTATGGTTCCACTTCAATAAGGAATTTATATGAATTGACGAATCAGAATGCTTTAACAGGTGCAACTATTCTTGACGCGTTAACCCCTTCAAGGCAACAGCAATTAAACGCTTGGGTTAAATCTGGTGCAAATAAAGACGCATCGTATGCCAGTGGTACTGAAAAAATCATTCGAGAGCTTTATCAGAAAATGACGGCTGCTGGCTGCTAAACTTGCCATTGTGGCGGTTTAGTAAGGGCAAGTTAACGCAAATAGCTTTGATAGACGCTGATTTGTTTTAAGAAATCTTGCTTGAGTGCCCCGGTTAAGGGTGTTGCACCAGGCAATTTAACGGTTAAGCCATTATAAGGCACGCCTTTAACGCGGTATTCATAATGCACATGGGGGCCGGTGGCGTAACCTGTCATGCCAACATAGCCAATCACTTGACCTATTTTCACCAAAGAACCCCGGTGTAAACCTTTGGCAAAGCCTTTCATATGGGCGTAAAGGGTTGAAATATGACCTGGATGGGTGATTTTGACGACATTGCCATAACCACGTTCTGATGCTATAAAATTGATACGGCCAGAACCGGTGGCGACAATGGGTGTGCCCATCGGTGCTCTAAAATCAATGGCGGGATGTGAATGGTAATGGCCTGTGATAGGGTCTAAGCGATTCATCGAAAAACCAGAGCCAATGCCGAGTGAGTGGGTGGGGTACCTTAAAAATCCCGGGTTTAAACTGTGACCATTGGCTTCGTAATAACGGATGGTGCCATTAGCAGATCGATACTGAAAGACGCGAAGCAGCGTTTTTTGTTGGACGATTTCAATGGCTAAAATATCCCGTAAGCTTTTACTGGTGAGATTGTCACGCGCCAACAAGACTTGAAAATGGTCATTGGTTTTGAAATGATTGAAATCAATTTGATTGCTTAACAATAATTTAATATGGTTGATTTCAGCTTTGGTAAGGCCCGCTTTTAATGCTGTTTCTGTAAAAGAGTGCTTGAGAGTGCCGTTGATGATTGACCAATTTAAGGGTAAGGCTTTGAGTGTCGAGGCTTGATTTGCCACTACATGAGACGGCGGGGTAGCTTTACCATCGAGTAAATTATTGATGGAAGTGACAGCAACGGCATTATTGGGAATATACGTGCTAATTTGCGGCGGGTTAACCACGGTCCCGTGAGCAAATAAGCTTTGCATCGCTGAGAAATCGACGCTGACCAAATGCCCATTTTCTTGCAATTTGGCAGTAATCAACAGTGAAATGATACCGCATACACCAATACCGCGTAGCACTTGCCGATAGCGTAATTCAGCGCTAAAGCGACAGTCAGTTAAACGAAAGGTTTTTTTTATCACCACAGACCCCCTTAAATATCAGCACCACACCCCATCAAACATTTTAGTTGTATGTTTTGATTGTAGCAAATTAAGGCTTATATTTCAAGTTGAATCTTGAAGATGCCTTGTAGGCAAGCTATTATCGATAGTTCGATCATGGCTTTCTAAATTTTAATGAGGTGGCTCTGTGAATAAACAGTGGTAATCTGCTTTTAAAGGTGGTTTTGGGTTATCATAAGAAGCCAAGGTATTTATTCAGCACAGTTAGCTCATTGTTTGTAGAAGCTTTCCAGTGGCTCCTGTCGCGATGGCGGATGTTAAGGGCAAGAAGCGCGCTTCTTGCCCTTAACGTGGACCACGTGCGGGTTTCCCGCTCGTGGTGCTGAATAAATATAACCCAAGTTTAAAAGAACGCGTTTAAGTACTGCGGTTCGGTCAATAATGCTGAATGGAGGGTGATCTACATGTTAACGACTTATCAAAATTGGCACGTACGCTTTGATAGCGATAACTTTTTGTGGGTAGGTTTCGATAAAATCGATGCATCTGTCAATACGTTAAATGAAGCGGTTTTTCAAGAATTAGAGCACATTTTAACGTTTGTTACAGCTACACCGACTATTAAAGCATTGATCATTGGCTCTGACAAAACAGCCAGTTTTATTTTAGGTGCCGATGTCAGTCAATTGCGTGATTTGACGAGTGTGGCAGATTCATGGGCACTGATTCGTCGTGGTCAGGACCTTTTTGCCCGTTTAGCAGCGTTGAATATCCCAACAGTGGCAGTGATTGATGGCTTGTGTTTGGGCGGTGGCTTAGAATTAGCGTTAGCGTGTGATTATCGTGTGGCGGAAGAATCGGCCAAAACACGCTTAGGCTTGCCTGAGGTTTTATTAGGAATTCATCCTGGTTGGGGTGGTACTGTACGCTTACCTGCTTTAATTGGGGCAGTCAAAGCCATGGATTTGATTTTATCAGGTCGGTTAGTGGTCAGTAAAGTAGCTGCTAAAATGGGTTTGATTGACGCGGCGGTACCTCGTCGCCATTTAATGACGGCGGCGCGTTTTTATGCGACACAAGCTGCTAAAGCTTCTAGAGTACCCTGGCAAATTCGCTTAAGTAACGCTTTTTGGTTGCGACCTTTATTAGCGTGGGTATTCAATCGAAAATTAAGTCAAAAAATCAATCAACAGCATTACCCCGCACCGTTTTCAGTCGTAAAAAATTGGCAACGCTATGGCGTTACCGGGGAAAAAGCTTATTTAGCAGAAGCCCATTCTTTGGCAATATTGCAACAAAGTGCGACGGCTAAAAATTGTCTGCGGGTGTTTTCATTGCAGGCATTGCTTAAAAAAGTAGCAAAAACAAGTCAAGTCTTACAGCATGTTCATGTGGTAGGTGCTGGCGTGATGGGTGGGGATATCGCAGCTTGGTGTGCTTTAAAAGGTTTTACGGTAACACTTCAAGATCGTGAGCCAAAGTTGCTTGCTCCAGCGCTGAAGCGTGCTACCATGTTGTTCAAAGCTAAATTAACAGCGCCTTTATTGGTGCAAGCAGCCATAGATCGTTTGCAACCGGATGTACTGGGTTATGGTATTGCCAAAGCCGATGTTATTATTGAAGCCATTTTTGAGAATTTGGCTGCTAAGCGTGCGTTATTTGTTCATTTAGAGCAGCGAGCTAAACCAACAGCGCTACTGGCAACGAATACGTCGAGTATCTCTTTGCTAGACATTAGTGAATCGATGCAATCACCCCAACGGTTAGTGGGCATGCATTTTTTTAATCCTGTGGCGAGTATGCCCTTGGTGGAAGTGATTCATAGTGCAGTGACAGCAGAAGCAACACTTATGCTGGCAAAAACATGGGTGAGAAAAATAGATAAATTGCCTCTGATAGTGAATAATAGCCCAGGGTTTTTAGTGAATCGGGTTTTGATGCCCTATTTAATGGAATGCATGGAATTATTGGCAGATGGTTACCTCCCTGAAAATATTGATGCAGCTGCTAAGCAATTTGGCATGCCATTAGGTCCGGTTGAATTAGCAGATACCGTGGGTTTGGATGTGTGTTTAGCCGTGGCGAATAATTTAACGGCACACTTTGGCGGTGGGGTGAAAGAACGTTTAAAAACGTTAGTGAATGAGGGTTTGTTAGGCAAAAAGACAGGTCGAGGTTTTTATGCTTATCGGCGCGGGCGCGCCATTAAACCTAAGGCGTCACTGGATCCTCGTGCGTATGAAACAATTAGCACGCGTTTGCTGTACCGTTTGCTAAATGAAGCTATCGCTTGCTTGCGTGAACACGTGGTTAGTGACGCGGATTGTGTCGATGCTGGCTTGTTATTTGGGGTAGGTTTTGCGCCTTTTCGTGGTGGCCCTTTATACTATGCGAAAGAAATAGGCGAGCAGACGCTACGGTCGACTTTTCAAGAATTACACCATACGTGCGGTGAGCGCTTTACGCCAGATGTGGGTTGGTCAACGTTTTGGTTAAAGTGACGAGAGACACTTAAATCAATAACAATAGGATAATCAGGATACTACAGTGATTAAGATACCAAAAAGTTTAACTGAATTGAAATCGATGCTTTCCGACGCTAATTTTGGTGAAGCGTTAACGAAAGTGCAAGCTACGATGAATAGTGCTTCAACTGCAGTTCAAGCCGCCGTTATCCCCCGTGTAGAGGGTGAATTAGGTCAAGTGGTTGAACAGTTAAGAATACTGCATGAGCAAGAAAGCGTTTTATTGAAGCGCTTGACTGAATTAACGGTGCTTTTTCAACAGGACTTAAATATACTGAAAGAAGCGATGGCGCACAAACCTTCTGAGCCTGAAAAAGAGTTTACTACCGATGACGTTCCGGTAATTAACGCTAAAACGACTATTGCTGAAACAATGGTTAATACAGTTCTTGAATCGGAAGCATCGGTGGTAAGTTCTCAAGATCACGTGGTGGCTTCTTAATTATTATGAATAAAATGGCAATTCCCAATATTTACTTGATTGGACCGATGGCAGCTGGTAAAAGCACTATTGGTAAATTACTGGCGCGTGAATTAGCGCGACCTTTTTATGATTCAGATCAAGAAATCGAAGCTATGACAGGGGTGTCTGTTGCGTGGATTTTTGATGTTGAAGGCGAAAGTGGTTTCAACAAGCGTGAAGAAGCCATGGTAGAAGAGTTAACGCAAATTGAGCAAATTGTCTTAGCTACGGGTGGTGGGACGATTTTATCGCCAAAATGCCGTAAGCATTTAGCAAAGACGGGTTACATCATTTATTTAAGTGTGTCTTTGGAAGAACAAGTGAATCGTACGCTGCGCGATAAACATCGTCCATTGATTCAGACTAAAGATCGCAAAGCCGCGTTAGAAAAATTGTATGCTGAACGCGAGCCTTTGTACCGCGAGATGGCAAATTGGTCGTGTCAGACGGATAATGGGCCAGGGATACGCATCGTGCAAGAAATTTACGAACATTTAAAAGAACACTTTTTTTAATTAAATGCTTTATTCAGTACCTACGCGCGGCAGCCCGCGCTAGTTTTTAAAATAGGTTAAGAATTACGGCGTAATTCTTAAGGAGAAATTATGACGGCAGTGCTTCCAGAAGAAAGCCCTGATATTACCAATTATTGGCAATATTTTCAGTTGCATCGTGATCCTTTTGCGATGCATACCGATAAAGCATTGGTTTTTATTCCGAATCAATGGGAAGAAATTCTCGATTTATTGCAATACATTAGTCATTATAAAAATCAATTGATGGTGGTGACGGGTGATAATGGTGCTGGTAAAACTACCTTGCTGGAATTATTGTTGAGTCAAATGGGTGAGACGGTGCATCTCGGACGCATCCATGCCGAAACGAGTTTTGATGTCAGCCGTTTAATCGAGTGGGTGGGTGATGTCTTTAATGTGCCATGGCATCCGGAGCAAACATTAGAGCAAATGTTGGATGAAGAATTAACAGCTTTGCAACAAAAAGATCGACCTTGTTTGTTAGTGATTGATAATGCACATTTATTACCGTTTGAAACATTGGAAGCGTTGCTCTATTTAATAGGGCAACAGTCTGAACACCAAATGAATTGCCATGTACTGTTATTAGCTGAACCAGGTTTATTGCAAACGTTGCAGCGTTTGCTTGAACCTGAAGAAGAAAATTTGTTGCACATGATTCAGTTGACCCCTTTGACGATAGATGAAACGTCGTTATACTTAGGCCACCGTTTAGCAGTGGCGGGTTGGCAAGAAGATTTTCCTTTAACCGATGAAATCATTACCCGAATTTATCGGTTATCGGAAGGTAATCCCGTTCGTATTAATCGCATTGCAAGAAGAGCCTTACTCGATATGTTGACTCAAGATAGACAAGATAAAACCGGTAGTTTTTTTAAACGCTACGCCAATAAACTAATTGGTTGTGGTGTGTTGCTCGTTGTATTGATTATGGGCGCGAGTTGGTTAGTGCATAATGCTCAAACGCCGAAGCTTCCAGCAACTATTTCATTAAATGGTCAAGCGTTAAATCCTGAAGTCGCGGCCGATGGCAGTATTCCCTTGCCACTACCTCAAGCCTTGAAGTCGCCTGTTTCAGCGCCATCGTCAGCAGCGGTTGATGCGAGTTCTACTGTGCCAGTTACCACGATGCCTAGCGCTAACACTAAAGAAGTGTTACCTGTCGTTGCCCCGATTATTTTGAGTGATAAAGGTGTGCAAGAGCCAACGCCAGCCATAATGCCTACCCCCGTAAGCCCAGCGCTTGCTGTTACACCCTTACCTGCTATGAAAGCACCTGCTGTCACGGAAAGTGTTGCTGCGCCAGTCAAGGCACTTGCTGCGCCGAGCGCGGTGGCAACGACAGTTAGTACGACCGCGATTGATGATGCCGTGGCAACGTCCATGCCTTCGGCTGCCACTTCCCCAAAAACACCATTGGTGAAAGAGCCCAGTGTCATTGCGACCGCTAAAGTGGTGTCCGCTGATAAAACGATTAAGGTTGAAACGATTTCTAAAGTCGCCAAGTCTGAAGCAGTTGTTAAATCGGCTAAGCCTCAAGCCATCGACGCTTATGGCTTGGAATTGCTCAATATTACATCTCTGCGTGAGTTAAGTGTTTTATTGAAACAGTGTCCTGGTTTAAAAGCACACTTAACCATTATTCATGGTAAAGTAAAGTCGATCCATGTTTTTTATGGTCATTACCCGACCTTGAAGGCAGCTTCAAAAGCACTAGCGACACTGCCATCCGATTTAACGACCCAAAAATTATGGCCTGCTCAAATGAGCACTAAAGTCGCAAAAGTGAAAAAATCTGTGCTTGCTGTTAAAGAAGCCAATTAACCCATGACGCTGCGTGATTAAAACATTTGTTTTTAAATCACGCAGCGTGTCATTATCAAGTCAAAACTCTATGTTGATTTTCCCCAGTATTAATCCCATCGCTTTTCATTTAGGGCCCTTAGCGGTACATTGGTACGGTATTGCTTATCTATTCGGCTTTTTATCTGCGTTATTTTTAGGTGCTTATCGCGCTAAGCGGTCCAACGGTTTATGGACGTATGACGAAGTAAATGACTTAGTCTTTTATTGTGCCTTAGGAGTTATTTTAGGAGGCAGAATAGGCTACATGGTGTTTTATGATTTTAGTGTTTTGCTTGCTGATCCACTCGAATTGTTTAAAATTTGGCAAGGCGGTATGTCATTTCACGGTGGTTTGTTGGGTGTTGCGACAGCGGTCTATATTTTTTCTCGCAAAACACACAAAGATTTTTTTAGCATTGGCGATTTTATTGCTCCCCTAGTGCCGCTTGGTTTGGCAGCAGGCCGTTTGGCGAATTTCATCAATGGTGAATTATGGGGCAGAGTAACGACGGTTCCTTGGGGAATGGTATTCCCACATGCGGGTCCTTTACCACGCCATGCTTCGCCTTTGTATGAATTTTTGATGGAAGGGGTCTTGTTATTCACGATTTTATGGTGTTATTCCAGTAAACCACGTGCTTTAGGCGCCACGTCAGGTTTGTTTTTGATTTTCTATGGTTTGTTTCGTTTTATCGCCGAATGTTTTCGTCAACCGGACAGTCAATTGGGTTATCTCGCTTTCAGTTGGTTTACCATGGGGCAATTATTATCGCTGCCGATGATTATTATGGGTTTTGGTATTTATTGGCGCGTGCAACGCTTAGCTTATGTTAATGGTTAAGCTATTTCATGCGTTGTGGCACTAGCATTTTTTTGTATTATTCAACTTTAAGCGATTGTATTTTTCATGACTTATGCTATAAAACAAATCCGTAATTTTTCGATCATCGCTCATATTGATCATGGTAAATCTACTTTAGCTGATCGTTTCATTCAATTGTGTGGTGGCTTGCAGGATCGTGAAATGGCGGCACAAGTGTTGGATTCGATGGATTTAGAACGCGAACGCGGTATCACCATCAAAGCCCACAGTGTCACGTTGAATTATATCGCCCTGGATGGTCAATCGTATCAATTGAATTTTATCGATACGCCTGGCCATGTCGATTTTTCGTATGAAGTGTCGCGTTCGTTGGCCGCTTGTGAAGGGGCTTTATTAGTGGTCGATGCCGCCCAAGGTGTCGAAGCACAAACCGTGGCTGTTTGCTATACCGCCATTGAGCAAGGCCTTGAAGTGCTTCCTGTCCTCAATAAAATCGATTTGCCGCAAGCCGATGCTGTGCGGGTTATTCATGAAATTGAAGAAATTATCGGTATTCCAGCAGAACATGCAGTACAGATCAGTGCTAAGAGTGGTTTAGGGATTAGTGCATTATTAGAGCAATTAGTCCAAATTATTCCAGCGCCCATTGGAGATGAAACAGCAGCTTTGCAAGCGTTAATCATCGATTCGTGGTTTGATAATTATTTAGGGGTGGTGTCATTGGTGCGAATCAAGCATGGCACCGTCAAAGTAGGCGATAAAATTCAAATTATGTCGACGGGACGTAATTATCATGTGGATAAAATGGGTTTTTATGATCCCAAAGCGCATGATACCGGTATTTTACGAGCGGGTGAAGTGGGTTATTTGATCGCTGGCGTTAAAGATATCGATGGTGCTCCCGTGGGCGATACCATTACCTTGAGTGCAAAACCCGCTGCAGAAGCATTGCCAGGCTTTAAAAAAGTCCAGCCGCAAGTGTATGCGGGTTTATTTCCCGTCAGTGCCGATGATTTTGAAGAATTCCGTGAAGCATTGGCAAAATTACGTTTGAATGATTCAGCGCTTTATTATGAACCAGAAAGTTCAGAAGCACTGGGTTTTGGTTTTCGTTGTGGCTTTTTAGGCATGCTACATATGGAAATTGTTCAAGAACGCTTAGAACGCGAATACCAATTGAATTTGATTACCACAGCGCCAACGGTTATTTATGAAATTGTTAAAACCGATGGTGATATTATTCATGTCGATAACCCCTCGAAATTACCCAATATTGGGTTGATTCGTGAAATGCATGAACCGATTGTTGCTGCGAATATTTTAGTGCCACAACAATATTTGGGTGCGGTGATGACCCTGTGCATTGAAAAACGCGGCTGTCAAACCAAGATGAGTTACTTGGGTTCACAAGTCGCGTTGAGTTATGATTTGCCGATGAATGAAGTGGTATTGGATTTTTTTGATCGTTTAAAATCGGTGTCCCGTGGTTATGCATCACTGGATTATGCTTTTGTGCGGTTTCAATTAGCGAATTTAGTCCGTTTAGATGTATTGATCAATACGGAACGTGTCGATGCTTTAGCGTTGATAGTCCATCGTGATCAATCGGTTTACAAAGGTCGTCGGTTGGTTGAAAAGATGCAAGAATTGATCCCGAGGCAAATGTTTGATGTGGCGATTCAAGCGGCGATAGGCACTCAAGTGGTCGCACGTTCAACCGTTAAAGCTCTGCGTAAAAATGTGATTGCTAAATGTTATGGCGGTGATATTTCACGGAAACGGAAATTACTGGAAAAACAAAAAGAAGGTAAGAAACGTATGAAACAAATTGGTTCGGTGGAAATCCCCCAAGAAGCGTTTTTAGCGGTGTTGAAGATTGAATAATGAAATCATTCGTAGGATCAATATTTTCACTAGTCGTCATAGTATAAAATTTTTCGTATAAAAAAACAGAGGATGTGAGATGGATTTTTTGATGAGTTATTTTGAATTGGTGCTCAGTCTGGTTGTTATCGTGACAGGGGTGATTTATGGTTTAGATGCTTGGTTATGGGCAGCTCAACGTAAAGATAAAACCATGCCTAAAATGATTGAATACAGCCGGTCTTTTTTTCCTGTATTACTGACTGTGTTAGTTATTCGTTCTTTTTTATTTGAACCTTATCGCATTCCTTCAGGTTCTTTAAAGCCGACGTTATTAGTGGGTGATTTAATTGCCGTTAATAAATTTTATTATGGCTTACGCTTGCCAGTCTTACACACAAAACTCATTCGTATCCAAGAACCGGTCGTGGGTGATATTGTGGTTTTTCGGATGCCAGGTAATCCACAAATGGATTTGATTAAACGTATTGTTGGGGTACCAGGCGATCGGTTAAGTTATTTAAATAAAATCCTTTATATCAATGGCGTTGCCATGACCCAAAGTTATGCGGGTGTATCACGTGATAATAATGGTGGGCCTGATTCATGGCCAGTTACCATCGAAAATGAAGCCTTAACGGGTCATCCTCATAAAATTTATTTGCGTAACGATGTGAATATCAGTGGTGATTTTCAAGATATTGTGGTGCCAGCGGGCAATTATTTTGCTATGGGGGATAATCGTGATGACAGTAATGACAGTCGTTTTTGGGGTTTTGTGCCTGAAGAAGCGATTATCGGCAGAGCGCATGTCATATTATTCAGCTGGAATAGTGATAAACACAGACCTCGTTGGGATCGTTGTTTCATGGTGCTTAAGTGATTAATCTAAAAACAAAGGTGAATAAAGCACCATCAACCCGTTTACAGGCGTTGCAACAGCGTCTAGGTTATAGCTTTAGCGATGAAAAATTACTCATTCGTGCCTTAACGCATCGCAGTGTTACCGCTAAAAATAATGAACGTTTAGAATTTTTAGGGGATTCGATCTTAAATTTTGTCATTGCCAATGCACTTTATCAATTGATGCCCATCGCCAATGAAGGTGAATTGAGTCGCTATCGAGCAACACTTGTGCGTGAAGAAACCCTGGCGGATATAGCCTTAGCGTTTCAATTAAGCGATCATTTGATTTTAGGCGTCGGTGAATTAAAAAGCGGTGGTTTCAATCGCAAGTCTATTTTAGCCGATGCAGTGGAAGCAATTATTGCTGCGATTTATTTGGATGCAGGTTTTGATCGTTGTAATAGTTTAGTGGCTAAATGGTTTACCGATCGTCTTGATCAAGTGATTGCTAAAAAAATTCAAAAAGATTTTAAATCGACTTTACAAGAATATTTGCAAGCGCAGCGCTTTCCATTGCCTTGTTATGAAATTACCGCGACAACCGGTGATGCGCATGCCCAAATGTTTTATGTCCTTTGTCGGGTCGAAGGTTTTGCCGAGATTAGTAGGGGAGTCGGTTTATGTCGGCGTTATGCTGAGCAAGCGGCGGCTGAACAATTTCTTAAAGAGGTGTTAAAACTATCATGATTCATACGGACATTAATAAACGCTGTGGCTATATTGCCATTATTGGTCGGCCTAATGCTGGTAAATCAACGCTACTTAATGCATTTTTAGGGTTGAAAGTCAGTATCACTTCAGCCAAACCCCAAACCACCCAGCAGCAAATTCTGGGTATTAAATCTGACGACGATTGTCAATTTGTGTTTATCGATACCCCTGGCATGCATGTGAATGCAAAATTTCATAATCGACAAATGAATAAAGCCGCTAATGCAATTTTAAAAGATGTCGATGTCGTACTGTGGGTAGTTGATGCGACGCAAACGACGTTAGCAGACCAAGAAATGGCTCAAAAGTTAAAATCGCTTGATATGCCTTTAATTGTCGCGTTAAATAAATCCGATCGGCTCAGTCACAGCACTTTATTTTCACTGACTGAAGAATTGGGTGTGCTATTACCTAAGGCTGAATTTGTACCGTGTTCCGCCATTACGCAAAAAAATTTAGAACTCTTATTAACCGTTATTAAACGTCATTTGCCTGAGCAAGCCTTTATTTATTCCGATGACTTGGTGACCGATCGCAGTGAAAAATTTTATGCGGCAGAAATTATTCGTGAAAAATTGATGCGTTATACGGGTTCAGAATTGCCATACAGTTCCTCGGTGGAAGTGGATCAATACGATATTAAAAATGGCATCATTCATATTTATGCGACTGTTTGGATTGAAAAAGAAAGCCATAAACCGATTATTATCGGTAAAAATGGTGAACGTTTAAAAATCATGAGCACTGCAGCTCGATTGGATTTAGAAAAATTTTGGGATAAAAAAGTTTTTTTAAAAATTTGGGTGAAATTAAAAAAACCCGGATTTATGCCAGTGGTCAATTAATTTTTGACCATGCTGGATTCTTTTTCCGAAGCTTTTCTCTTGCATTCTCGCGCTTATCGCGAGAATGCATTGCTGCTAGAATTATTTACTCAAGACCACGGTCGTGTTGGTGCTGTAGCGAATTATATTCATCAAAAAAAATCTCCCCGAAAAGCTTTGTTGCAAGTGTTTATGCCGCTAAGGGTATCCTTGCAGGGTAAGGGGGATTTGTTGCGCTTAAGTCAAGTGGAGGCAGCAGCGCTACCACTGACCTTAATCGGTAATGCCCAAGCTTGTGGTTTTTATCTCAATGAATTGTTGATGTATTGTTTAAGCAGGTATGAGCCATTGCCAGGTTTGTATGAGTATTATCAACACTGCCTTGGGCAATTGCAAACGGTGGAAAATTTAGCAGCTGTACTTAGAGCATTTGAATTGCGTTTATTGACGGAATTAGGCTATGGTATTAATTTGCTTGAACAAGCACAATCACAGCGTCCAATTGAAGCAACTAAATATTATCAATTTTTACCGTTAAATGGTTTTTTTGAAGTGGACGATAACGTGGCATCGTCTTACCTGGGGGAGCATTTACACGCCATTTATGCGTTGGATTTTTCGCAACCAAGGGTTGCTGCTACCGCGCAACGTTTAACGCGTTTATCCCTTGCCCCGTTATTAAATGGTCGAGTGATTCATTCGCGAAAATTATTTATTTCGCCAAAATCATCGTGATAACCAATACGTTTAGTCTTTTTTTATTTCATCTATTTGTATCGCCTAATAATATGCGTATACTCTTAATACGATATAACGACGTTACCATGAACCTTTTTCCACTGATAATGGCAGTCGGTGCAGCGTTCTGCAAGCGTGTTAATGAACGAGTGGCCAACAGTGGCGAGCATTGATGCCTATTGGCAAAATTTTATTCAAGCCAAACGCAGTGAATTTTCAGGAGCGTTATTAAATTTAACTAAAAATTAAAAGCAAGTTAGTGTTTATTTTGCTAAAAACGGTTCAGGACATTTTCGTATTAGCAATGCAGTGGCATTATCGGAAGCCAGTGTCCGGCAAGCACGGAATGTCTTATTGGAAAAAGATTATTGGTTTAAAACACAAGAAGGTTTGTTTGGTGTATTGAATCCCGCTTTGCGATATTATCTTGACACGTTATAGGGGCGATAAGATCATCGCCCCATCAGCCATTATTCCTTTACACGTGCGACATAATCGCCAGTGCGCGTATCGACTCGAACCATATCATCAATTTGCACAAATAAAGGGACGCGAATCACTGCGCCGGTTTCAACTGTGGCAGGTTTGCTACCGCTTGATGAACTATCGCCACGCAAACCCGGTTCGGTAAAACTGATTCGTAACACAACATGATTTGGTGGTGTGACGACTAATGGAATACCATTCCACAGCGTTAAAAAACATAAATCCTGTTCTTTCAGCCATTGCTTACTGTCAGCCACTGGTGCTTCATTGGCAGTAAATTGTTCAAAACTTTCCGGTTGCATAAAATGCCAGCCTTCAGCATCTGCATAGAGAAATTGCACTTCTAAATCGATAACATCCGCGCCTTCTAAAGTGTCACCTGATTTCATGGTGCGTTCAAGCACGCGACCGGTTTTTAAATTACGCATTTTAACGCGATTGAAAGCTTGGCCTTTGCCTGGCTTGACCGATTCATTTTCTAAAATATTGTAAGGATCGGCATCGATCATCACTTTTAAACCGGCTTTGAATTCATTGGTGGAATAAGTGGACATAAATAACAGCTTCTTAATGATAAGGTGCGTATTTTAGCATAAAGCGATTTTCCTCGCACCGCTAGGTGCTGATTTAAGAATTACAGACCGTTATTTATGTCACGTTGAGAATTTCTTGTACGCGATGTTGACCTTGATGATTGCGGCTCATGAATACGACGATATCGATGGCGTCACTAATTAAACGTGGTGGCACATGTTGCACCACTTCAAGCAATAAATCCTCGAGACGCGTTAAGGCTGCAATTGCACTGTTAGCGTGAATAGTGCATAGGCCACCCGGATGACCGGTGTTCCAGGCTTTTAATAATTCAAGTGCCGCGCCGCCATCGCGTACTTCACCAATGATGATGCGATCGGGGCGCATTCTTAAAGCGCCTTTGACTAAATGCCGCATATTTTTAGCCAAACTGGTTCGCAAATGCACATGATTGGGTGCGTGTAATTGCAATTCTGCTAAATCTTCTAACACTAAGATACGATCAAAACTCAGCTGTAATTCATGCAATAGAGCATTAGCAAAGGTGGTTTTACCAGAACCTGTTCCGCCGGCGATAAGAATATTTTTCTTATTCAGGATGGCTTCTTTCAAAGCGGTTGCTTGCTCAAGGGTGATCGTGTTGCGATGTAAATACTCGTCGAGTGAAAAAACAACCTGGGCTAATTTGCGAATATTGAAGACGGGCGCTGTGACGATCGGCGGTAGCCAAGCTTGAAAGCGTGCGCCAAAAACCTTGAGTTCACACGCCAGTTCAGGGCTTTGCTCATCGACAATCAAATGATGGTGGCTGGCGATTAATTTGATGATATTAGCAGCTTGATCAGCGTTTAAGCTAAGATCACTTTGAAAAATACCTTGATGTAATGTTTCTAGCCACAAAGTGCCGTCGGGATTTAACATGATTTCTAATAAATCAGCTTGGCGTAGCAATTCACCTAATAACGGTCCTAACACAGTATCAAGCATTAATTCGTGGCGTTTGCGGATGGTACTGGCAGGCATGAGGGAAAGTCTCAATTTAAAGGGATAAAGGAGCGGCTTTGGCTAAAATTTGCTTGCGGTTAATGGGGCCGAAATAGCGGCTGTCATAAGACCGGGCATCCTTTAAGCCAAGGACTAAGTATTCATCTGCGGTTAATAAGCGGCAAAAAGGCCGCTGTTCAATGGTTTGCTGGTGACGGTCTAACGTTAACGTTAGCGCGGCTACCTGTTGATTAATCCATAACTGGTGATTTTTAACGCAAACCCAATCACCAGGCAGCGCTTGAATACTTTTTAACATGATGCCTGAATTCGGGAGCCAATGATGACGCTGTAAATAATTTTTCGCAAAAGTCGGCGGTTTAAGAAAAACCCATGTCCCGTACGTTAGGCGCTGCACCGGTGTTTGCAAATACCAACCTTTTGGCATACTGCTACTGACTTGATAGCTTAAGCCATAAGCCTGCGTTTTTAGCCATTGTACGCTTAACGCTAATATCGTTAACAAAAGAAGCGTGTTGACGATTTTTTTAAGGGTTTTGAGCTGCTTATGGGACAAAATAATCGTAAACTCTTAAGGGCTAACTTCGTGACAATGGTATCATAGCGATTATCGCAAAAAGAGTATCCCATGAATAGTCTTATTAAAAAAACACCGGTTCATAAAAGTGCCTCGCATCGTGCGCTGGCGATAAAAATTTTAACGTCCGTTATCATTAAAGGGCGGTCACTGACCGATGCGTTGAGTTATCATTTAGCGGTTGCTCGGCCCGAAAATGCCTTTGCCAAACAATTGTGCTTCGGGACTTTACGTTTTTATGAACGCTTGAATTGGCAATTAACACAGTTACTTTCTAAACCTTTGAAAGAAGATCAACAAACCGTGCGTTTAGTGTTGATATTAGGTTTGTATCAAGTGCAATTCAGTCATGTACCTGCTCATGCTTGTGTGTCTGAAACCGTCGAATTAGTGAGGGAAATCGATCAAGAATGGGCTGTGGCACTGGTTAATGGGGTCTTACGTAATTTTCTACGTGAACAAAAAACACTCGATGCACGCATGCATTACGTCGAGGTAGCACGTTACAGTCACCCTTTATGGTTGATTAAAGCGCTCAAAAATAGCTACCCTGAAAAATGGCTGGCTATTTTAGAAGCAGGTTTATGTCAAGCCCCTTTAACGGTCCGTGTCAATGTGAAAAAATTGACCCGAGAAGTGTATTTACAAAAACTTAACGAACTGGGCATAGCAGCGGCCGCGACACGTCATTCACCGGCGGGCGTGCGTTTTGCTAAAGGCTTGAGTGCTGTTAAAATTCCCGGTTTTTTAGAAGGTGAAATTTCTGTTCAAGATGAAGCCGCTCAATTAGCTGCCTGGATCCTTGAATTAGCGCCAGGGCAGCGGGTATTGGATGCGTGCGCTGCGCCAGGGGGTAAAAGTTGTCATTTGCTCGAAACGGCAGATATTCACTTAACCGCCCTTGAAATTGATGCACAGCGTTGTTTGTTGATTGCACAAAATTTACAGCGCTTGCAGTTGACCGCTTCGATCGTGCACGCCGATGCCAGTGATTTAAACGCTTGGTGGGATCAGCAATTATTTGATCGCATTTTATTGGATGCGCCATGTTCAGCAACCGGGATTATTCGTCGGCAACCCGATATTAAATTGCATCGTCACGTGGCAGATGTTAAACAGTTGATGATGATGCAAACAACTTTGTTAGCGACGCTGTGGCAGACGTTAAAGCCCGGTGGAATTTTAGTTTATGCCACGTGTTCTATTTTACCGAGTGAAAATAGTGCCATTATTCAAGCCTTTTTAAAAACGCATGGGAATGCTGAATTAAAGCCTATTGGCGTTAAGCATTTAGCTGCTGATAAGGATTCAGGCATTGTGGCGATTTTACCTGGCTTTGATGACATGGATGGCTTTTTTTATGCTAAATTACAAAAAAATTTATAAAACAGGAGGCTGTCATGTCTTATGTCGTCAGTGATATTGGCTTTGATCACGTTAAGCAAATGGTGGATGAATTATCACTTATGGGAGACAATGAATTTTTAGCGTTAATGGCCGCGTTGTATCCTGATTCGTCAAAGTCAGATAAATCTGCAGAGGAGATAGCAAAAGAGCAACGTAAAAAAACCCAGGAAGTTGCCGATAAGATTAGCCGGTATCTGGCAGGTGATGCTAAAGCAGAATTAATAGTGCATTTTAAAGACCTCCCAGTTTCAGCTGAATTATTAATCAAGCAAATGATGGGTGATATTCAAGCGTTTGCTGAATTGATGCCGCAATTATCGCCAGAATTTCGAGAAACGTGTGGCTTACAATTAGACAGTTATCTACGGCAATGTCGAGATGAACAGCAAAAACTGGCGAATCGTCGCAGTGATCCCAATCAATCAGCATCCGGATTTGCGAGTCAAACAGTGCTGGATAAAACTGGCAGTGTACCGCAAGCACAATTAAAGCCAAATTTAACGCAGCAATTACAAAATACGATGCGTAATGGTTTAACTAATCCACAAGCAGCGGTGGCTTTGATGGCGAAGCTGCAACAAACAAATCAAAACATCAATCCACAAACGCAATCACCGCAAGCAAGAAAACTATTGCAACGAATGGCGGCGACTTTGGCGCTGGCCAATATTGGCCCTCCCACGGCCATTAATAGTCCTGCGACGCAACAAGCGTTGACTAATAATCCTGCTGCCCTTGCTCAGAAAATGCGTAATCCTGCTTTTGTCAGCCTAATGCAACAAGGGTTGGACCGTAATAATCCTGCTATGGCTGAGCAAAATAATCAACTTAACCCGAATGCTGCTTACAAGGCACAATCCCCCCTTACGATGACCCCTTACAAGCAATAATTAACCGAGACCTGTAACATGCGTATAGAAGAAGATTTAAAATTAGACTTTAAAGATGTGTTGATTCGACCGAAACGCAGTACGTTGGCGAGTCGCTCTGAAGTGGATTTAAAACGTCAATACACGTTTAAATTTTCTAAACAGCAGTGGGAAGGGGTGCCTATTATTGCCGCGAATATGGACCATACTGGCACGTTTGCTATGGCAAATGTCTTGAGTCAGCATGGGTTATTGACAGCGATGGATAAATTCATCAGTGAAGCGCAGTGGCAAGCACAGCTTCATGAATTACCTCAAATGATCCCCCAATGTTTTGCTAGTACCGGTATTCGCGATGATGATGTGGCTTTTTTAGAAACGATTCTGACTACTTGCCCAACATCCTTTATCTGTTTAGATGTCGCTAATGGTTATACGCAGCGTTTTGTCGATGTGGTTAAAAAACTGCGTGAGCGTTACCCTGATAAAACCTTAATGGCTGGCAATGTTGTTACTGCTGAAATGGCGGAAGAATTAGTGATGGCAGGGGCTGATATTGTCAAAGTCGGCATTGGACCGGGTTCAGTTTGCACCACGCGTAAAATGACGGGCGTGGGTTACCCGCAATTATCAGCGGTCATTGAGTGCGCAGATGCGGTTCATGGTTTGGGGGCATTATTGTGTTCAGACGGTGGTTGTGTCGTGCCAGGGGATGTGGCTAAAGCGTTTGCTGCGGGTGCGGATTTTGTGATGTTAGGTGGCATGTTTGCCGGTCACAACGAATGTGAGGGTGAGATCGTTGACTTACATGGCCGAAAATTCAAACGTTTTTATGGCATGAGTTCCAGCGAAGCGATGGTGCGGCATCGTGGTTCGGTCGATGGGTATCGTTCGAGTGAAGGAAAATCGGTTGATGTTCCTTACAAAGGCCCGGTAGAAACCACGATTTTAGATATTTTAGGCGGCCTTCGTTCAGCGTGTACGTATGTGGGTGCCTCGCGTTTAAAAGAATTATCGAAACGTACGACATTTGTGCGTGTTACCCAGCAATTGAATGATTCTTTTTCAACGTTTCATGCCGAAGATAGTGCATCACGTTAACAAATGGAACGATATCGTGGCATTTAATAATAAAAAAATGTTAATTGCTGGTTTATTTGGTAATGCATTAGAGTGGTACGATTTCATTTTATATGCTAATTTCGCTGCTATTATTGCGCATCTGTATTTTCCTAATGAAAAGCCCGTAACGGCGTTATTACTGACGTTTGCGGTGTTTGCTATTGGTTTTTTGGTGCGGCCACTTGGTGCTGTATTGTTTGGCTATATTGGCGATCATTTAGGGCGCCACGTTGCATTAATTACCTCGATTTGTTTGATGAGTTTACCAACGCTACTGATTGGCTTGATACCAACATACGCGAGTATTGGTCTGTGGGCACCGGTTTTATTGTTGCTATTGCGGATCTGTCAAGGTTTGGCGGTCAGTGGCGAATTGAATGCAGCGACAACTTTTTTAGTCGAACATGCTGCTTCAAATAAACGTGGTTTAGCCGGTAGTTTGGTGATGGGCTCAGCATTTTTTGGAATGTTGATTGGTGCTGCCTTATCAACAGGATTAACGGAATGGTTAACACCGGTTGCATTGATTGACTGGGGTTGGCGGGCAATGTTTATTTTGGGTGGTTTAACAGGGTTGATTGGCTTAGTGTTGCGGTTGAAATTACCAGAACCGGCATGTTTTGAAAAACAGCAAGTGATCGCTAAAAAAATGCCCTTATGGTATGTCTTTAAGCATTATCCTAAAAAATTAATCTTAGTCATTGCGTTAACCAGTATCATGGCGGTGGGTAATTATATCTTTGTTGCTTATATCGTAACTTTTTTAGTGAAAGTGCAAGGTTTTCGTTTAGCGCAAGCAAATGTTATTAATTTAGTGAGTTTAGTGTTTATTATTTTATTGTTTCCAGTGATGGGTTGGTTGTCGGATCATTGGGGCAGAAAGTCTATCTTTAAATGGGGTCTCTACGGCTTCATTATCGGTTCGCTGCCAATTTTTTGGCTTTTATCGCAACAGCAATTTTATTGTGCTTTGACCGGCGACTTATTGTTGTGTTTAATATTAGCGCCTATTGCAGCGTTAATTCCCACGATGTTAGCTGAATTATTCCCAACGTATATTCGCAATTCCGGTTCAACCATTGGATACAATCTTTGCTTAGCGCTTTTTGGCGGTACTGCTCCCTTGGTTTCATTATACTTAGTGCATATTTCAGGCAGTACCTTGGCGCCAGCTTGGTATCTTATCGTGTGTGCATTATTGGCGTTATTCGCTTTGCGTTACTTGAAAGAAAGTTATCTGCAGCCACTGCAGTGATTTTTTAAGCATGGATTTAAGTTTTACAGGCGTATAGCTGTAAAAGTGGTGAAAGCTACGCGCTTACCAATTAGTTATTACATTTACTTTAAGGATACCTTATTTTGAGAATGTCTTTGCCGTTAATCAGTAGCCTCATTCTGGCACTCAGTTCGCCCTATGTTTATGCAGCAACAACCTCGGGTTATAAGATTTTCGTTGATGCAGGCAGTACCAGTTCACGGATTCATTTATTTCAATATACACAAGCGGATACAGAAACACCGGTTATTAATGAATTATTTACTGAAAGTGTTAAGCCACCTTTAGCCAGTTTTGCCAATGATCCACAAGATGCCGGTGCTTCACTCAAAAAATTATTCGATGATGTAAGTGCCCAGTTGCAAGCCAAAGGCGTAACGAGCCCAGTGCCAGTCAATGTTTTTGCAACAGCTGGCATGCGGTTATTGCCTGTGGATCAACAAAGCCCTATTTATCACGATGTTACTGCGTATCTTCATAACCATTACACGTTGTTGACGCCAGGGGATATTGAAACCATTCCAGGTCAAATGGAAGGCTTATATGATTGGTTAGGTGTTAATTATTTAGAGGGTAGTTTTCAAAAACACCAAGTGACAACAGGTGCTTTGGATATGGGCGGTGCATCAACGCAACTGGCATTTGAAGCGGTCAGTAGTAGCAAAGATATGTTGATGGTGACGGTCAATGGCCAAGTTTATTCAGTGTATAGCATAAGCTTTTTAGGTTTAGGTCAAGATCAAGCGCGATCAACGATGGGTAATAGTTCGCTGGCAACAGCTTGTTACCCACCCAATTATCCGATGAATGGTAATGCGGTGGGTGCTTTTAATTATGCTAATTGCCAACTCAGTTATGCGCAAATTATTGCTGATCATCATGTCGATGCCCAGGTAATACCGACGGCGGCTATGAAGTTTATCGCTTTTTCAGGAATTTATTATGATTATCAATTTTTTATGCCCGATTTAGTGGCGAATCAACCAGGCTTCGAAACGCAAATAAAAACCGTTTGTGCCGAAACCTGGTCGCAATTACAAGCGGCTTATCCAGCACAATCGGCCGCTTATTTATCTACTTATTGCGCTAATGGCGTTTATGTTGATCATTTGCTCTATGACAGTTATCACTTAACCGATCCGCAATTGACGTTTGCATCCAAAATCAATAATCAGTCGATTGATTGGACGCTTGGGGCTGCGTTGTATTCGCTTATTGTGTGATAGATCTTTTGCAGTGTTACGTGCATAAAAAAAGCGCTTAACAATAGCTATTGTTAAGCGCTTTTTTTATGCTGTTATGGGTCACCTTTTTATGCTTTAAACTTAGGGTATGAATATTGCATCTGTTGACGCTCAATAGTTCTCTTTCTCGTGTTGGGCATCGTATGAGGTGCTGCTATGCTTTGGTCGACGGTGGTTAATTTTGGCAAAAGTGCCCTTGATGGTCTCGCCAGTGCCATGCGTTCCACAGGGGCGAGCGTGGTGTGGGTTGAAAGCAAAGGTTCATTGATTCTATGTGAGCCTAAAAGCATTGATTTATGTGATTTTGTGTTAGTTAAAGAGGTCGGGGTTTTAGGGGTGTTATTAGCTTGGCTCGATTATAGTTTGCAATGGATTAAACTCATTCCAAAAATAAACGCAACTTCGCAGTTTCGCTGGTTGACGCGTTGTCATCGTGCGTGGAATACGCTAACCGATATTATTGGGATGGGGAGTTTTTTACTGTTGATACAGCTGGGGGTATTTTTTGAAATAAAAGGGCGTGATTACCCCTTAAATCAGCGTAGTGAATTGCTACCTATGCTGATGAGTTCTTTACTGATAGCGGCAGTGTCGAATGTCAATATAAGAACGGTGTTGTTACGCAGGTTTGGCGTTGTGGGTCAAGAAAGACATCGTTTAATTAAAGGACTTGATGGATTTTTTGAATGTTTGAGAGGTTTTTCTGAAGGGCGGGCCTTGGTGTTGGTTTGTGAAGCTATTTACGATCAATCGCATAATACCGATTTAGGGAGAAAAGTGCTAAGTGCCGAAATAGCGCGTTATGCAGTAGGGTGTTCATGGGCATTTTTTTCAAGTTTCATGGGGTATTGTTATGGACCGAATTTAGCCTTGGCGGATTTATTTTTGGATGAAACGCTACGACTCTCTATTAAAGCTGTTTCGATTAGCTTGCATGACTTGTTACCGGTGATCAGTTTTGGTTTCTTGATGGGAACGACTATCGCTAAAAATGTTTCACCTTATAAAGAAATCTTAAGTGGCGCTTTGGCTTTTTTATTACCGGCTATTATGTTTCGATCCTATTACGTGCATATCCGATATCCACCTCAACAAGCATTGTTGCCGCTACAAACCTCATTATTACCTGACGAAGTGGCGCACAATGCTGTAAATGCAGTTGCCCATGCGGTTGATTTTGACACGATGTCAGATCAGTTATTGCTGGCTCCGACGATAGCAGGTTCTGCTATCGCTTCGATGGGGTTCGTACCGTCAGCGTCGTTAGCAAGCAAGATGGCAATGTATCAACGCTTAAGCTTACCTTAAGTTTAAGATCGGCATAATGGTCACAAGCAATTCATTTATACAGGTCGTGATTTATGAAACAAGGTCCCAGTAAAAGTGCCAGTAATTTATTGACTGCTACCAAGCGTGTTAACGAATTTTTATTCAATGATCATGTTATGCAGGACGTGATTACAGCGATTAATCAGCATGCAGAAGCGCTGGATGATGATTTCTTGACTACCTTAGGGGCGGAATTTCCTAAGCTGGATTTAATGATGGGGTTTGCTCAGATCGTTAATGCGGCTCAAGGAGGATTAAAAGAAGCTAAGTTGGCGGTAAAAAAGTTGCTACCCTACTTTACAACGGCGCTAGAAGGGAAGGGCTTGGTGTTGAAAGCAAATATGGAAAAATCTGCGGATGATCAAGCGTATTCATTAACGATCTAGCAATGAACGGCCAGGTATAGTAATCGTGTTTACAGTAAAAAAGGCCCAAATTACATTGAGCCTTTTTTATCAATTAACGGTAAATGCGATGAATATCGGTTACTGTTAAAGCCACATGTTTGATCGCTGGGTTTAAATAGGTTAATTGATACAATTGTTGAGGGAAAATCGTGATTAATTTAGCTTTAATCAAAGTTGCGTCGCCTTCAACTTTTTCATGCAGTACGATAAAGCTTTTGGGGTCATTGTTCATGTAATCTAAGACGACTGAGCAAGTATTAACATTGCAGGTTGCCGGCGCTAAGACAACAAAAGGGTGGTTGCGGATAGTGATGCTGGTGTTAGCGTTCGCAAAGGCTTGGGCCATGATAGGGTTTAACTGCAAGCCATTTAAAGCTTTGGTAACAGGATCATTGTCAGCCATAGCGGAGCCCGCTAATGCTAATGATCCTAGGGTTAACATTTTTAAGCTGAAGTATTTCATAATCATCTCCGTATTTTAAAAAATAAATTGAGTTATCGTTGGCATTACAAGTAACTGTCAATAAAAGCTTTTAATTGTGACTTTGATAAAGCGCCTACTTTGGTTGCGACTAATTCGCCATCCTTGAATAATAATAGCGTGGGTATCCCGCGCACACCAAATTGCGCTGGAATTTGGCTGTTTTGATCGACATCCATTTTGGCAATTGTCAATTTACCGAGGTATTCAGGTGCTAATTCTTCCAATAGCGGAGCAATCATTTTGCAAGGCCCACACCAGGCAGCCCAGAAATCCACGAGTACGGGAATTGGCGCTTTTAAAACTTGCTGTTCAAAGCTGTGATCCGTTACTGCCAACAAATGCTCACTCATGCTGAAAATCTCCGTCAAGGTATGTAAAGTATTCAATAACGATTGCGACAGTCCAATTATGCCATAGATTTTTTCTATTTTACACGCTGCGCGCGGGGTGAACTGGAAATTCATCCTGTCACCGTCCACAGAGGGCCTGGCTGGTCTTGTAGTCAGGGATGGCTGCTGGGTAGTTTCCCAATAATCCCTTCATCGCGCAAGGCGTTTACAGTGATTTTTTCTATTTCGAAAGCATGGTACCATGCGCAGCTAAGCAGCTGATTAGGATTTAGCACGGCGCCGCGTGGGCACCTGTATTCGTGTTTCTTAAACGGTGGTAGCTGGCGCAGTTTTTGTGCACAGATACCTGATAAGCTGGATTGGCTATTTGCCCACAGATCGAACAAAAGTTTAGGTTAAGCAACTTATGCACTCCTCAAATAAAAATTATGCCCCAGCTAAATCGTGGCGTTTTAAAGCGATGTTAGGCTTGTTAGTCTGTTTTGCTTTGATTTTAATCGGCCGTATTGTGTATTTATCGGTCTTTAATCAACGCTTTTTAAAAACCCAAGGCGATATTCGCGCGCTGAGAGTGGTAACAATCCCTGCTTATCGTGGCATGATCACCGATCGCAACGGTTATCCCCTTGCAATAAGTACGCCAGTTTCTGCTGTTTGGTTAGATCCTTTGCTATTTGATAGTCAAAATCCTCAATTAAGTACGTTAGCGAAATTGTTAGGTTCTAACGTACGGGATATTATCGCGCGGGCGGCTAAAAACAGTCATCGTGAATTTGTTTATTTGAAGCGCGGTTTAGATCCGGTTGTGGGCAAGCAAATTATTGATTTGGCGATTCCCGGGGTGTCGGTACAACAAGAATATAAACGTTTTTATCCGGAAGGCGAAGTTACTGCGCATTTATTAGGTTTTACAAATATTGATGATCAAGGTCAAGAAGGTTTAGAGTTGACTTACAATGGCTGGTTAGCCGGCGTCCCTGGTCGCAAACAAGTTTTGAAAGATCGTCTTGGCAGGACGGTAGCCGATATTCAAACCGTTAAACCCGCAGAGCCTGGCCATAATTTGAGTTTGAGTATTGATCGCCGTATGCAGTTTTTAGCTTATCAAGCCTTGTCTGAAGGCGTGACGAAATTTAAAGCGGTTTCTGGCAGTGCGATTGTCATCGATGTTAAAACCGGCGAAATTTTAGCGATGGTTAATGTGCCAACTTATAACCCGAATAATCGCCAGAGCGACCATGATGCTTATCGTAATCGCGCAGTAACCGATGTCTATGAGCCAGGTTCGGTGATGAAAACCATCAGTATGGCCAGTGCCTTAGCCAGTGGCCAAATTCAAGCCAATACGAAAATTGATACCAGTCCAGGTTATATGATGGTAGCTGGTCACAGAGTTGAAGATGAGCATGATAATGGCGTAATTGATATGGCGACGTTATTGGCGAAATCCAGTAATGTCGGCATGAGCAAAATTACCTTAGCCTTACCCCCTGATCAATTGTGGCAAACCTTTCATGCCTTTGGTTTTGGTCAAGTGACCAATAGTAATTTTCCTGGCGAAAGTGCCGGTATTTTACGGCATGAAAATCCGTGGCATTTATTTGATTTAGCGACGATGTCGTTTGGTTATGGGATGTCAGCCACCCCATTGCAAGTGGCGGCAGCTTATGCGGTTTTAGGTAATGAAGGGGTGAAATTACCTGTGTCATTGCTGCGATTAACGACAGCGCCTCAAGGGCAGCGGATCGTTGACGCTAAAGTTGCCCGTGATCTGTTGGATTTATTAGAGGCGGTTATTTATCAACACGGAGGGACGGCGCCGTTGGCTAAAGTTCCTGGCTATCGCGTGACAGGGAAAACAGGCACTACACGCTTACTGGGTCCCCACGGTTATTTAAAGCATCGTTATAATGGGGCGTTTGTAGGCTTAGCCCCAGCACATAAACCAAAATTATTGGTTTATGTGCAAATTCATGACCCGCAGGGTGTAGTTTACTACGGTGGTTATACGGCAGGGCCCGTGTTTGCGAAAATAATGGGCAATAGTTTGCGGTTATTGGGGGTTTTGCCGGACGATGCTTCACCTGAAACGGCACCACCGTCGGTCAGTGATGCGCTGCAAGATGCAGATAATAATGACGTTAATGATTTTTAAAGAGAATTTATGCAAAAGCGACGCGGTTTAGGCACTAGCCTAGAAAAATTATTGAGTCATAGTACTACAGCGACTCCACTGGATGGGCAATTTAAACAATGCCCTATTGAACAATTGCAGCGCGGAATTTATCAACCCCGTTTGGATTTTAGTGAACAGCGTTTAGCGGAATTAGCCACCTCGATTAAACAACAAGGGGTGATTCAACCGATTGTAGTGCGTGAACTGAGTCCTTCGAAATTTGAAATTATTGCCGGTGAGCGGCGTTGGCGAGCAGCGGCATTAGCGGGTTTAACGGAAGTACCGGTGATTGTGCGGGTAGTGGCGGATGAAGCGGCGCTAGCGATGGCGCTGATTGAAAATATTCAACGTGAAGATTTAAATGCGTTGGAAGAAGCCCGTGCGCTGCAGCGCTTGCAAGAAGAATTTGCGTTAACCCATGAACAAGTAGCTATCGCGGTGGGAAAATCACGCACCACGGTCAGTAATTTATTACGACTGTTGCAGTTACACCCGGACGTGAAGACGATGCTGGAGCGAGGTGATATTGAGATGGGGCACGCGCGGGCATTATTAAGCTTGAAACGGGAGCACCAAAAAGCCGTGGCTGTACGCATTCAAGATAAAGCTTGGTCGGTACGTCAAACCGAACAGTATATTCGGCAATTACTGAAAGTGAATGAAGGTGTTATAAGTAATGTAAAAACAGTCTCAGTCGATTTATTAAAACTCCAACAATCGTTAAGTGAACAATTGGGTGCTAAAGTCGCGTTTGAGCATCGCGCTACTGGCAAAGGTAAAATGGTTATCGATTACCATTCCCTGGATGAATTGGATGGAATTTTGAATTATTTTAAAAAGTGATTATTAGGGGATTTTAATGCCTTAGGTTGCGGTTGTTTCTGGTCCTAATGGTGCAGGATTAAGTGCTTTTTCACCTGACGCTTTTAATGTTAACCAATGTTGAATTAGCCATGTTAGGTGTGGCTAAGTGCGTCAAAATGGGTGGCTGAAGGATGCTTCACATGCGATTGCCCTGGGTAATTTGGTGTGTGAGTCAAAAGGTGGCAAAATCGTTTGGATTCAGTTTGAAGACATTATCATCGGTAAAATCAATTAATATGTATCAATCCTTTTATCATAAGGTCACGGATGATCATCAATTAGCCGTGACGTTTGCCGGCAATCCAGCCGGTATTCCGGTATTATTTTTGCACGGTGGCCCGGGAGCTGGTTGTAAATTAAGTCATTGCGATTATTTTGATTTATCGCGTTATTGGGTAGTGTTATTTGATCAACGTGGCAGTGGGCGCTCCCTACCTTATGGCGCTTTGGAGCACAATAGCAGCTCGGATTTAATTCAAGATATCGAAAGCTTGCGGCGCTTATTTGGCGTTCAACAATGGTTATTGTTTGGTGGCTCGTGGGGTTCGTATTTAGCCCTGGCTTATGCTATTCATTATCCACACCATGTTTCTGGCATGGTGTTGCGCAGTATTTGTCTTGGTCGACTCGAAGAACACGATTGGTTGTATTACAGAGGCGCCAGTGAATTATTTCCCGATGCTTGGCAAGCATTCACCGCTTTTATTCCTGAAGCAGAGCATGCAGCATTGTTAGCGGCCTATTATCAGCGCTTGATGAGTGACGATATTGCGATCGCTTGGCCTGCCGCTTGGCATTGGTCAAGGTGGGCGATGGCTTGCTTAGAATTGCCCTTGCCGATAGCTATGCCAGAAGATTGGGCGATTCGGCGGCAATGGCTGTTGCAAGCGCGGATCGAAGCGCATTATTATTATCACCAATTATTTTTCCCAGTTAATTTTGTGCAAATTAATCTACCTAAATTACAAAATATTCCCATCCAGATTGTGCATGGCCAATACGATTTTTTATGTCCCGTAGCCAATGCGGTTATTTTGCAGCGTCACTTACCACATAGCCAGTTAACCATTGTGCCAAAAGCAGGGCATTTAAGTGCCGCCCCTGGCATGTTTGACGCTTTAATTGCAGCGTTAGTGGCATTGGCACCTTCCCATTATAGCCAGTGATGATGTTAAGTTTTTATCTAAGAGGAAGAGTAGCTGCAGGGTTTCGACTGGCGTAGGCGTAGTTGAATTTTTCGATCAAGGCATTCAAAACACAATCGGTGCCGCTATTTTTACCTGCACCGATTGATCTTCTATGAAGCTGGGCTCGAATTTCCATTAAAGTGAAAGCTTGTTGTTCAGGATGGTTAGTCAGTAATGTTTTTAATTGCCGAATCGTTGTTGAACCTTCTTGGTCAAACCTTTTCCAAAAAGAATTGTGCCACGCTTTATTACGATACTGTGGATAGTCGACCGTCAATAACTGCTCTAATTCTGCTCGAGATATCGATAAAGTTTTTTGTGATTCAGTTAAATCGCTCTTGGGCACTTGCAAATAATTGTGTTTTAACACACCTGACCCTATTACAGAGAATGGCAAGATATCGTGAAACAACGTATTAACCAACCAGATTAAATGCCTAAACTTACCTGATTTATCTTGCTGGATTTGCTGTAATAAGGTTTGATTACTAGCGTTTTTTCTTGAAAAAGTTTGCTGTAAATCCTGGGTAGTGATGCTTTCTTTAAAATCCAGGCTGTTTAAAAAAGCTAACGATTGGGGTTCTTGTGCCATTATTACCTTAAATAATTGTTGACGACTAGAATCGTTCATTTCAGCAATTACTTTAAGAGTAAATACTTTTAATAATTGTTTGATGCTAATGCCATTGGGCTCCCCAATTTTTAAGGCAGTAAGCAGCTGCTGAAAAGAGTCGGGATACTGAGCAAGCATAGCCAGCGGAGTATTGTTATAACGATTAGGCGTAGTTAATATTACGAATAACTCGCTGACTGAAATTCCATCGTTTTGCCCAATTTTTAAGGCGGTAAGTAACAGCTGGAAAGAGTCTGGATACTCAGCAAGCACAGTCAGTGGGGTATTATAGCTATTAGGCGTAATTAATGCTGCAAATAACTCGCTGACTGAAATTCCATCGTTTTGCCCAATTTTTAAGGCAGTAAGCAACTGCTGGCAAGACTTTGGTTTAGCAGTGCCAAAGCACGCAAATAGAACTTCGCGCCTAGCCGTTAATTGCTCTTGTTTATTTGGATACTGTAAATCAAAAGCCTGAAATACAGTGTTTAAACACGTGGATATCTCAAAGTTGCCTGCTGTTTTCTCTAGTAGTGATAGTATGATCCAAGCGTGTAAGTCTGCTTTATTCACAGGGCAAACGCATCTTACATATAGACTAGTATAGGGTTTAACCATTACTCTTGCATTTTAAATCTCCCTTCGCAAGAGAACAAACAATGGATATCAGTGGTTTTATAAGCTATTTTGATGAATTGAAAGATCCTCGCATT